>CAZLGX010000019.1:0-11670 GCA_964559395.1 uncultured Methanosarcinales archaeon | reverse complement strand
TCCAAAATCCTTTGCGGTAATAAAAAAGCAACTACCAAAGGCACGGCAACAACTCCTGCCCCAAAAGCAATCAAAGCCCAAAGGGGATAATTGTTGTATCTGGCAAGCAAATCAGATTTTAGCTGCAAAGCTATAAGGGCTAATAAAATTAATGGCGCTACATACTTGATCATAAATCTCCAGATTTTGCCGAGCTTTACAACAGAGTACTGGTCGATAAATGCAGAGATCTTATCTGCATCAAAAAACCATCCGACAGCCACAGCTTCCATCAATAAAGCCAAAGTTATGTTGTAATAAATAAAATGAATCATTATGTCCATTATATAAAATCCGGGCTTTATAATGAATAACAGCCCAAACAAAAAGCCAACGCCAGAAACAAGAATGGAGGCGTGTATCTGCCTTGCATTAAACTTGTGCACCAAGACATGGGCTATTGAATATGCAAGCGCAGAAGCTCCCAGCAGAAAAAATATTGACAACAACATAAAAAACAGCATACTCAAGAGAGTGGGTTTATAAAAGAAAGGAAGAGCTTGTGCCAGGGTGATGAATAAGTCCCCATAATTATTAAATGCCAGGCTGGTGTCCATAAGTTCTTTGCCGTTGAGAAAACCTAGCATTGCAAACAAAATAAACCCCAATGCTATCGCTAAAATAAATTCAAACACTACGACAATAAAAGAATTTGCAACCACAAACCCCTTGCCGCTTTTTCTTGCAAACACATTCATAAATCCAAACGATACTCCTAAGGATAGTACAGCCAGCGAAAAAGCTGCAAACCACAAATTCAAATCAAGAAATTCTGTAAAATTTATTTTAATCAGAGAGTAAACCCCATTTAAAGCATTATCCAAATTCAGGGAATAGAAAAAGAAAAATAGACTTAGAGCAAAAAAAACCGTCAAAGTCAAAAAGAATTTCCTCTTTAAGCCATCGTAGCCCTTCCTTATGAATAAGAAAATTAAAGCCCATGCTATTATTAATGCGATAAAAACAGGTAATGACAGCTGGACGAAGCTTCTGAAGCCCTCAGATATCTGCAGCACATTGTTGAAAAAATAGGATCTTGGGCTTTGCTTCCACTGTGTCCCAAAAGATACAAAAAAATAAATTAGATGCCATGAAAAAGCAACAGCATAAGCAGCCATTAAAATAAAAGAATTCGCAACCATAAGCCATCCTACGCTGCTGAACCATTTTTTTATAGAAGCGAACAAGTCAATGACATTTTTGTTGAAATACTGCGCCGTAGCAAACTCAAGCAAGAGCAGCGGAATTCCCAAAGCCAGCAAAGCAATAAAGTAAGGAATGAAAAATATTCCTGAAAAATTGAAATTTAGGTAGGTGTATGCAAACAAATTTCCAATTCCAAGGGATGCGCCAACAGACAAGACAATAAAAAACAATCTTGAGTTGTTTGTCATGGGGCTAAGAAACCAGAAGCCAATATAAAACTTTTGGTGGTAATTATTATAAAGTGATTACAGAAATTCCGGAGCAATAACTTAATAAATGAAAAAATATACCCTGCTTCTATGCAGCCATTCATCCATAAATACACAGCAAAATCAATAAAAGACATAATCGGACAAGATGAAGTTATAATCCGGTTAAAGAAATTCATTTCGAATTTTGATAAAGAGAAAAAGAATTCGGCACTTATTTATGGCCCTAGCGGTACTGGAAAAACTTCTTCTATCTATGCAATTGCAAATGAGCTTGGGTACGAGGTTATCGAGGTAAATGCAAGCGACATGAGAAATGCAGAGCAAATCAACCAGAAAGTTGGGAATGCAATAAAACAAAGGAGCTTAGTTGCATCAGGCAAAATAATTTTGGTTGACGAGATTGACGGCTTGTCAGGACACGAAGACAGGGGGGGTGTACAGGCAATAGCAAAGCTGATAGAAAATTCAACTTATCCAGTAATTTTGACTGCCACAAACCCTTTTGACAACAAATTCAGCACTTTGAGAAGCAAATCAAATTTGATTGAGTTCAAGCAGCTTGACTATTTATCAATTTTCAGGATTCTGAAAAAAATATGCGATATTGAAAAAATAAACTATGATGATGGCATTTTAAAATCATTGGCAAGAAGAGCAGCCGGAGACGCAAGAGCTGCGATGAATGATTTGCAGACATTGACCCAGGAAAAAAAGGAGCTTACAACAGAAAGTTTGGAAGAATTGGCAGACAGGAATAAGACAGAAAACATAATGTCGGCTTTGAATAAGATATTTAAGACAACAGACTTGAAAATAGCAATTTCCGCATTTGACAATGTAGACGAGGATTTGGAGCAGCAGCTTTTGTGGATTGACGAGAATCTGCCAAAGGAATACACTCAACCAAAAGAGCTGGCAAAGGCTTACGATATGTTAAGCAAAGCAGACGTATTCAACAGGCGCATAAGGAGATGGCAGCATTACAGGTTTCTCGTTTACATTAGTTCTTTGATAACAGCGGGGATTGCGGCAGCCAAGAAAGAAAAAAATAAGAATTTAATTGAATACAAGCCTACTGGCAGGATTTTAAAGCTGTGGTGGGCAAACCAGAGGAATTTAAGAAAAAAATCGATTGCAGGCAAGATTGCAGCAAAAACACATTCCTCAAAAAAAGAGATTTTGAAAAGCACAATGCCTTATATTCCTGTAATGTTTAAAAATAAAGAGATGGCAAAAAGCATAATTAAAGAGCTTGAACTGGAGGAAGAGGAGATAGAATGGCTGAAAAAGCAGTCAGTTTAAACACACTCCAACCATCTTTCATATTTCTTGTTTTTTCCGGAAACAACTTCCTGAAATAATTTGGATAATTTTTGTGTTACGATGCCTACTTTTCCATCTCCAATTTTCACTTTATCAATCCGCACTATTGGTGTTATCTCAGCGCCAGTCCCTGTAAAGAACGCCTCGTCCGCCTTTTTTGCCTCTTCGAGCTTGAAATTTTTTTCCTGAACTTCTATTTTATTGTCTTTTGCTAGTGTAATTACAGAATTCCTAGTCACGCCAGGCAGAATATTGCCTAATGGCGGAGTCATTAAGATATTATTTTTTACAATAAAGAAATTCTCTGCAGGGCCTTCCGCTACATTGCCTTTATAATCAACCAATAACGCCTCGTCATATCCATATTTTCTTGCTTCAAGTATTGCCATAAGGGAATTTATGTAATAGCCGGAAATCTTTGCCTCCATAGGCACAGATTTTGGATGAAGCCGCATATAGCTCGAAGTCATGACTCTAACTGTATTATTTTGCAGATATCGTTTCCATGGCAGTATAACCATGGCAACATTTACGGGGCTATCTCTTGCGTGAACATATAGCTTGCTTTCCCCATAGAAAATTATCGGCCTTAAATATCCATTTTTCATTTTGCTGGCTTTGACAGTCTGCTTTGCAGAATTTATTAGTTCATCTTCGCTATACTTAAGATTCATGCCAAGAATTTCAGCGGATTGAACCAATCTCTTAATGTGTTCTTTAATCCTGAATAACGCAATGCCTTTTGCGGTGTCATAAAACCTTATGCCTTCAAATGCTGCTGCGCCATAGTGCAGGGAATAAGCTGTTATGTGCAATTTGCATTCTTTCCAATCTACAAGCTCCCCGTTAAACCATATTTTCGGCTTCATTAATATAAAAGTTGCCGATAATCAATTTTAAATCTTTTGTTTGGAAGTTGGAAAAAAAGCAAACAATAATTAAGCTTTTAAATACCAAGCTTAATCTCTATAATAAAATGGAGCTTCCAAAGAATTATAATCCTCAAGAATCAGAGCCAAGAATAGCTGAATTCTGGCAAAAAGAGAGAATATTCGCTTTTAACCCAAAAAGCAAGGCAGAGATTTACTCAATAGACACTCCTCCTCCAACAGTTAGCGGCAAGATGCATATAGGGCATTCTTTCTCTTATTCGCAGCAGGATTTTGTCGTGAGATTCCAAAGAATGATGGGCAAAAATGTTTTCTACCCTTTCGGCACAGACGATAATGGATTGGCAACAGAAAGAATGATAGAAAAAATGAAAAATGTTAAAGGTCAATTCATGAAAAGAAAAGAATTTGTTGAGCTGTGCTTAAAAACCTTAGAAAATATAAGGCCAGATTTTGTCTATGACTGGAAAAGAATTGGCATAAGCGCAGATTTCAATATCTTTTATACCACAATAAACGAGCATTGCCAGAGAATTTCCCAAAGGTCCTTCTTGAATTTGTATAAGATGGGCAGAATCTATAGGAAAAAAGCACCTTTTATCTGGTGCCCGGAATGCCAGACTGCAATCGCTCAAGTCGAAATGAAAGACAATGAAAGAGACAGCAATATGGTTTATATGAAATTTGACACAAGCTTAAATGAGCAGATAACAATTGCAACAACAAGACCAGAATTATTGCCAGCATGCGTTGCAATTCATATACATCCGGATGATAAGAGATATAATAAGTTCATCGGAGCAAGAGCCAAGATACCATTTTCAGACAGAGAAGTTATAATTACATCAAATAAAGATGTAGACATGAATTTTGGCTCAGGCATAGTCTACCATTGCACTTTTGGAGATATGGATGATGTAAAATGGCTGGAAGAGCTGAAGATTGAGCCTATTGAAATCCTGAACAAGGATGGCATGCTTAATGAAAAAGCCGGTCGATTTAAGGGCTTGCACATAAAAAAGGCAAAACAAGCAGTTATTGACGCATTAAAACAAGAAGGAAGAATTGAAAAGCTTGAACCGATAAGGCATGTAGTTAATGTCCATGAAAGGTGCGAAACAGATATTGAGATTTTGTCAACAGAGCAATGGTTTATCAAATATCTTGAGTTGAAAGAAGATTTTATCAAATATGGAAGAAAGATAAAATGGTATCCTGAGCATATGAAAGCAAGATATGAAAATTGGATTTATGGCTTGAAATGGGACTGGAATATATCAAGGCAGAGGCATTTTGGCATACCAATTCCTGTATGGTATTGCAAAAAATGCAATGAAATAATAGTTGCAGAAGAAAAACAGCTTCCAGTTGATCCTTTGATTGATAAGCCCAATAAGAAATGCAAATGCGGCTCGAATGAATTTATGCCCGAGAAAGATGTTTTGGACACTTGGGCAACTTCATCTTTGACTCCAGACATAGCAATTGAGCTGTTCGAAGACAAGAGTTTGCAGAAGAAACTGCATCCGATGAGCCTAAGGCCACAAGCGCATGACATAATCACTTTCTGGCTTTTTAATACTGTTGTTAAGAGCTATTTTCACCACAAGAATATTCCTTGGCATGATGTTATGATTTCTGGATGGGCTTTAGACCCTAAAGGCAAGAAGATGAGCAAAAGCAAGGGAAATGTTATAGAGCCTAGAGACATGATTAAGAAATATTCTGCAGACGCTTTGAGATTCTGGGCAGCTGGCTCAAGACTCGGAGATGACCTGCCATTTCAAGAAAAGGATTTGGTGACAGGAAATAAATTCATTATTAAAATATGGAATGCATCAAAGCTTGCATTTATGCATCTTGGAGATTACAAACTCGAAAAACCAGCAAAACTCGAGTTAGTTGATCGATGGCTATTGTCAAAATTAACTAAAGTTGTGAAATCAGCAACTGAGAATTTTATCAACTATGAATATATGCACACAAAGCTTGAGACAGAAACCTTTTTCTGGCACACCTTCTGCGACAATTATCTTGAATTGATTAAAGACAGGTTATATAATGCTGACAAGAGAGGAAAAGAAGCAAGATTGTCAGCGCAATACACTCTTTACCATTCCTTATTGACAATAATCAAACTGATGGCTCCGATAATGCCTTTTATAACAGAAGAGCTTTATCAGCTATATTATAAGAAACATGAAAAGGCAAAAAGCGTACATTTGACTAAATGGTCAGAGCTAATAATGAATGACGAGCATGCAGAGCATATTGGAGATTTTGTTGTTGCTGTTGTTGAATTTGTGAGAAAAAAGAAAACTGAAAACAAAAAATCATTGAAATTTCCTGTTAAGAAGCTAATTATAAGGTCAAAAGTTGAGGAAAAGGATTTTGATGCTGTTGAAGCGGATATTAAAGCAGCGACAAGCGCAGAGCATATTGCGTATGAGCCGACAAGAGGCAGGACAACAGTTCAGAACCTGGAGATTGAGGCTGAATTTTAGAAAGTTTTATTAATAAGTGTTACTTTTCGTTAGTAGTTAAGACTAAAATTAGGAAGATTTAAATATTATTTGTTTCAGAGAACTACCAAGAACAAATTATGGAGGGATACTATGTCATTAAGCGCTGAAAGGTTTCAAACAAGAGGTTCTATATTGGCGAAATTGGTTAGTGGAGGTTCTTCAGACGATGGAGATTTCCATTCAAGAAAACTTGGAATAAACTTATCACTTCAACAACTTGGAGTTTCAAGTTCAACAATCAATGATCTTATTGAAATCTACGGCATTGGCACGGCAAGAGCTGTTGGCAGAGTCGGGCAGCGATACATGACTGCTCGTGGATTGGAGCCTGATATACCAAATCTTGCAGAGGTAATACATAGATTTGGAGAGAATTATGCGATGAGGGAAGTAGCAATTAATGGGACAGAGCCTTATGATGTACTAAATAACCAAAAAAGAACACGGGATGGTATGATTTTACATTAATTCTTAATGTTTTATTTTCTTAATGATAATAAAAATAATTATTCTAACTGCTTTTAGTTTTTTCCATCTAACCCCTTCTTTCGTGTCTTCAAGAACAATGCTTTTTGTTTTAATTTAATCTTGATTAGTAAATGATTTGATATTGCTGCGCTCTTGACACCTGATAGTCTTGCTGCAGCTTTTGAAAAAATTCATACTTTAGCAGTTTTAATTCCCCTGCTCTTACAAAAGCCCTGTCTAAGTAATTAACAAAACTTCTTGCATTACCTGTATTCCCATCCTTAAGCCATCCTTTTAGGGACGCAAGCCATAGAGGTATATAGTATTCCAAACCTCTCTTGTCCATAGTTTCAGGTGAATTAAAATCACCAAATTCTGGATGCAATGTCATTTTAACCACCTCTCAAAATTTTCCACCTAATCCCTTCTTTCGTATCCTCAAGAATAATCCCTTTTTCCTTTAATTCATTTCTTATTTTATCCGCTTTCGCAAAATCTTTATTTTTTCTGGCTTCTTCTCTTTCGTCAATCAATTTCTGCAAGTCTTTATCCAATTCTCTTTCTTCTAAAGTCAAAACATTAAAAATTTTGTCAAATTCAAGCATAAGTTCATAGCTTTTTTTGCAAGCCCCTTTTTTATATGAATCTTTGACAAAATCAAATATCACTGCTAATGCTTTTGGAGTGTCAAAATCATCATCCATATTTTTCAAAAATTCTTTCTTTGTTTTTTCTATTAACTTAATATTATCTTTTTCATTGCTATCCTTTACATTTCTAACAAAATCATTTAATCTTTCAAGGCTGTTTTTCGATTGTTCAAGCAGTTCTTCAGAATAGTCAATCGGACTTCTATAATGAGCTGAAATGTAAAAAAATCTCAATACTTTTGGATCATATCTTCTTAAAGCATCTCTAATAGTGACAAAATTGCCAAGGGACTTAGCCATTTTCTGGCCTTTGACATTTAGGAAGCCAGTATGCAGCCAGTATTTTACAAACGGTTTTTTGCCAGAAGAAGCCTCCATCTGAGCAATTTCAGCTTCATGATGAGGAAAAATTAAATCCCTTGCGCCACCGTGAACATCGTATTGCGGACCAAAATACTTCTCGCTGATTGCAGTGTCTTCAATATGCCAACCAGGCCTGCCGCCATTAAACCAGGAATCATTCCAAGATGGCTCGTCTGGCTTTGATTTTTTCCACAGGCAGAAATCTCCTTTATTGATTTTCTTAATGCTTTCATCAATTCTAGTTACAGCGTCCTCTGCTGCTTCTGAAGTTCTTCCAGAAAGCTTACCATATTCAGGAAATTGGCTTAAATTGAAATAAATTCCATCATTTTCAATTATGTATGCAAAGCCTTTGTCCATTAATATTTTTACTTGCTTTTGAATTTCTGCGATATGCTCTGTTGCCCTTGCAAACTTGCTGACAGAATTTACACCTAAAGATTGCATATCTTTATGATATTCTTCTTCAAAGTTTCTAGCCAAATCTAATGGCGTTACTTTAGTTTCATTAGCTCTTTCGATTATTTTGTCGTCAATGTCTGTGACATTCTGAAGATAGAAAACATCATAGCCCCTATATCTTAAATACTTGACAATAACATCAAACTGCACATACGTCTTGGCATGCCCGATATGAGAGTAAAAATATGGAGTAATCCCACAACAAAAAAAATTGACTTTTTTATCTTTTAAAGGTTTGAATACCTCTTTCTTTCTTGTTAGAGTATTATATAGTTTAAGTGGCATATTAAATACAAAAAATAAATCTGTTCTTTAATAAAGTTTTGATAGTACCGTTACCTAACTAGGTCTAACTAATGTTTGTGGAATAATATTAACTAAGTTATAACTTATGCCATCTCTAGTTATAGGTTGGTCTTGAACCACTTGGTACGTTCTACCTTTCATAACGGCTCTACTAACACCTTCTATGGATTGTGCGCTTCTTGCTATTTCCACCAGCTCGGCGAAGGATACGTCTGGATTTCTATGTGCTTCTTGCCCATAGTTCATAGCCAAGCCTAACTCTGGTATAAAAACGTGACCAGCATGGTCCACTACATGATTACCAATTCTCAATTCAAGTTCACACATTTTTCATCCCTCCAATAGTTTTACTATTTCATAATAATATCTCACCTTCTTTTTTACAATCTTAAAAACACGAATTATGAAATTAATTAACTACAACAACATTGAGAACAACAACAGCAATTTATTTCATCTATATTCTCATTATTTGTTACATTTCTATTTTCTATTTTCTTATCCATTTCAATACCTCCGTGTGTTTTTATTCTAATATAGGATCTAACAATCGTGCTATGGCACTACTATACAATGCCCTATAAGCAAAATATGGTGCTATTCTTCCATACACTTGATCTAAAAAGCGATGTACTGCTTGAGACGGAACTCTAAGCCACTGTTCTCGTCCACCTTCAACTATAACTAAATTAGTTCGATCTTGGGGTCCTTGGCGCTGGTCCGTTTTAATTTTTATTCTTTCTGGCAATTCGATATTATCCTTATGTGCCAAGTCTTTGGCACGAGCAGGCCATTTCATTCTATTTTCAAACCCATCTACACTTACAATAACATCTAAACTGCGTGACGAAGCATTGCCATCAATTGGTGTGTCCATATTCATTACCTCTGATATTTTATTATCTTATTTCAACCCATTTTTTAAAAATTAAAATTTAAAGAGCGAGGGAAGGGAGCTTCGCAACAGCATTTGTCGCCCAAAGTGTCAACGGATTTATGCCGTTGTCTCGAACCCTTGATTAAGCGGGCTTTGCGCAACATGTCATCGCCAATTTATATTGGCTCATAATGCTGCATTGCAGCATCGAGTTAAATCGCATTAAACGATTAAAACGCTCGCCTTAGCCGCTTGGCTACCCTCGCTTGAATCTAATTTTTTGTCAAATTTTTATTTTTTAATCCGCTCGCGTCTTTCAGACGCTCGCAATGTCTTGTGCTCGGGCTCGCTGTCTGAGATGCGTGCGAGAACGCTCGCACGCTCGCGTTCAATTCACACTCTCGCCCTCGCCTATTTATTTCATTATTTTTTATTGCAATATTCCGAGGCGTTGCGATGTGTCGGAAATTTTTATTATCCATTCAAATTGAAAAAATTTCCGAGCATGCTCAAAAATCGTAACAATTTATAATGAATAATTGCGATTTTTGATATGGCAATCGGAGCAACGCCGAGTGTAAATCTTGTGCCGAAGGCACAGGTTGAATTATATTTAAAATTATTAAACGAAATTATAAAAATATAATGTATAATCTAAAACAATGAGAATTCTACTTACAACAACAGTCACATCTGTAATAATCTTGCCTGATCATGATGTTATAGAAACACATGTCTATATTTAAATCTATGTATCCAAAACCTCTATTTGCAAACCTTCTCAATAGATTTTGCTTCATTTTACTTGTACTTAGATTCTTCATTTCTATTGTTGAAGTCCACAGCTACAAGCGTTTCGATGAAACTTTTTTCGCCGTCCGCAGAACTTAGTTTGGTCTTTTGTTCCAATTTTAACACCTCCGTATGTTTTAGAAAAATTTAAAGCGCTAAAATCGGCAATCAGCACCTAAAAACTGTGTGGACGTGTGTAATATAATTATAACACAGAATTCTACAATCCATCCACTTCATGCTATTTGCCATATTTAGCTCATGAATATTTATCTTATATTTAAGACTTATGTTTTTATCGATTATTTTTGGAATTGTTTTTTATATAAATTATATAAAATAATATATTGTCATTAAGTTTGTTGACTTACATGGTGCAGTTGCTTTAACGACTCGCACTGAAACCTGAAATTTGGATCTGTAATCTTCTCGCATACCGTATAGTCATCATTGTCTATCATGAAATTCATGTAGCACGAGTCTCTTCTTGGGGCCCATGATATATATTGGCACAGAGAGTTGTCATTAATTAGCTTGGCTATGTTCGCATAGCACAAATCTTTTATTCTTTCATCTCGTACTTTTGTGCAATATTCTTTGTCCTTTTGGGCTTCTCCTATATTGCCTACGCAGGTGTCTTTTAAATCAGGAATCTCGATTTTATGGCACTCCTCAAATGCTTTTGAAGGATTTGCCCTTGCTATTTCCTTTATCTCGTCCAATGTCGATGTTGAAATTTCCTCAATTGTTTTGCAGTCTATGCCGCAGCTTTCCTCTGTTTCATCAAACTCGCACACGCTGTTGCCGCAGCACGGCTCAATAAATTTACTTATGCATTTTCCATTTTCCAGAATATCTTCAGTGCATCGATTTTTATCATCGCATTCTGGTGATTGTATTTCGCATTGCCTGCATACCCCGCCACAGTCTACACCCTCTTCATTTTGATTTTTTATGCTGTCAAAACAGCTTGCTTTCTTGGTTGACAACACAGTTATAGGTAAAGTTGCAGGGGCTTTTTTGTTGTCGTACTCTACGATGACCCTTAATATATATGTTCCAGGCAGCGTATCTTCAGGAATTATGATCTCTGCAGGCGTCGAAGTGAAAGTTTCTAACGCTCTAGTTTCTGATTTGAAGGTTATAACTTTAAAAGTTCTGGAATCAAGCACTTCTTGCCTCACAACAACATCAAATTTCTTTGAAGAGCCTTGATTCGAAAGTTCTTGTATGAAAGAAATGCTTTGCCCAGCTTCAACATTTGTCTTTATAGGCTTTAAGCTTAAGTCAAGCAGCTTAGCAGGAGCTTTCGGCGGATTATAATAAAAAAAAGCTAGGGTACCTGCTACAGACAATACAATAAAAATAATTGCAAGCAGTGTAGATTTACCGAGATGAATTTCATGCCTTATTGTTGGATGATAAATTTCATTGACAGCCGAGTCTATGTCTTTGTTTGTGTAGCCGTATTTCAGCATTGTGTTCCTGATTGTAGAAATATCATAGCCCCTTTGCAGAAGCCCACGTATGTAATCCACCACCTTTTTGCGAACCATT
>CAZLGX010000018.1:0-11980 GCA_964559395.1 uncultured Methanosarcinales archaeon | reverse complement strand
ATGCGGTTTTAGCCTCTCTTCTGGCTCATAAGTAGTCAGTATAGCAGGTATGCCGCCTTGCCTTACTTTTATTACTTGTCTTATTAATTCAATACCGTCGATGCCTGTGCTCATGCGATAGTCACACACAAGAAGATCTACACTTGCTTCACCTTTTAATATCCCAAGTGCCTCTTCCGCATTTGATGCAGTCAGTAGGATGTAAGAAGAGCCAAGTAAGACACGATAAACAGCAAGCTCAAAAGGTTCATCACTTACAGCAAGTATTGTTACCATAGTGGCTTTATATTATATTGAAGATTTAAACATTGCGGTAGATAACTCGAAAAATAATTTTCTATTTCAAACTTCCTTCAAATAAAACATTAACAGAGTTAACAAAGAATGGGCTGTCTATCCATATAGCAACTTCATAATCGGCAGCTACATTGTCTGTAGATATCATAAAAGTCATTTCCTTTCCGTTGATTGTCATAAAAGTTGAGCTGGGATTATACTCAATATGCTGCACATTCTGAAGCTTCTTTACAGCATTCTTGCTGTAAGGCCCATAAATTTTTGCTTTTACACCTTTCTTGGCAAAATTCGGCATGAAATTCTTAAGTAATTTAACGCACCGCTCAAAATGTTGGCTTGATGCTACAATCACAACATCTGATTTTGCCTTTGCCAGCATATCCTTGAAATGCCTGTTTATTGCAGTTCTGCCTACAATTGACCTTGATATTGATGATATGTCAACATGCTGTATGCCTGATTTATGCAGCAATTCCAGCTCTCTGAATTCTTCTGTCTCTTTTATGCTCTCTATCTGAGAAACAATATCATTTGCCTCATTTTGTATATTCCTTTTGACCCTGTCAACGATGGTTTCTGGCTTCACGGCGAGATATTTTATGGGCTTGCCTATTTTCATTATGATAAATCCCTTTTTTTCCAACGATTCCAGAACATCGTAGCATCTGCTTCTTGGAACTCCGGAAATGTCTGCAAGCTCGCCAGCAGAAGCAATGCCTCGGCTGAGCAAGGCTGTCCAGATTTTTACCTCATAAATGTTAAGCCTGAAATGCTGCTTTAAGTCCAGTAAAAATTGTTTGTCTAGTTGCATTTTTAGCCCCTTCTCGCAACTAAGCTGACTATTAATATAATTCCAACAACAACAGCTATTATTTCAGCAATTATTACTGCGACAATAAATCCATTACCGCTAAAGAATCCTTCTGTGCTTACTGTGGTTTCAGGAGGCACTTGCTGCACAACTACGGTTGTTGTTCTGTCTTCTTGAACTGCAGTAGAGCTTAAATCTTGTTCCTCTTCTTTCAAACCTTCCTTTTCTTCAGTCATAGCTATACCGCAATCGTTTACAGTCAAAGTCACTGTTTCTTCTGCTTTTCTCCTGTCGTCATCGTATAATGCCCTTATTATGACAGGATAACTTCCTTCTTCAGCATTAGTTGGCACATTAAACGAGTAAGTATTTGAAAATTTGCTGGTGTCTTCAAATGGCTCTGCTTCAAGCTCTCCTATGTCCTCGTCAATATCTATTCCCAAATCCGGGTTTAATATGTGTATATTTATATCTTCTTCGTCTTCAGCGCCTATGTTTAATAATCCGACGCCAATCTGCACATTTCTTCTGTTGCACGAAACTTCAGCAGGACTTAACGTGTTTCTTGTAAGTATCAGCCTATGGGTTTCTTTGTCAACCTCAAGCTTAAGCTTCATTTGTATATTTTGGTCCGTGCCATTTTCGTCTTCACCCTCTGCTTCAATAATAACATCAAAATCGTCTTCGTCTACTTCTAAAGGAAGCTGGAATTTTAAAGTAACTCTTTTGTCGTTTCCTTGCCTCAGGTCAAAATCCGAGGCTTCCTCTTCCAAATCATCCCCGTCGTCTATGCTCTCTATCCTTACATTAACTTGTATATTCTCTATGTCAAGGTTGTCTGCGCTTGTGTAATTATTTTTTACTTCTACTCTAAACTCAACCGAGTCGCCGGGCTCTGCCTCGTCGCTTATGGTCTCGCCATCCTTCAAATTTTTGTCCGTTTTGCTTCCTACTTTTACATCAACATCTGAGAATTCCAAAGCTTGCCTTGAGGCATGGGCAATGCCAACTACGAGTATAATTATTAAAATGCTTATAATAATTAATTTAGCCTTGATTTTAACCACCTGTAACTAGTGAATAAACCACTAGTATTTAAATCTTTTGCTATTTTGTAATGGTAACAAAATAGGCATAGTTAAAAGTTTTATTGTAAAGCAGAATAGTCATTTCTTAGCACATTTTGATAAATTATAAGCCCATGTCGCGCTTCGGCAACGCAAAAAGCCGAAGTTCCTATACTGTACTCATGACTAATGGATCGTCTTCCGTGAAAAATTTGTATACGGTTTCTTGTATTAGATATTTTTGATTTTCGTAATGATTCTCTTGGCGTCCTATGCGTTTTTTTACATATAAATAAATAAGCGTCTTTTAAGTCTGATGCTGTTCTCCTAAGCGGTTGATAATTATAAGCTGGGTTATCGTCTTGTTCTGCAAATGCTCTTGCAACAGCTCTTTCAACGCCTCTTGCATGGCCTTCCCTTATTGGATCTCCAACTGCTATTCCAACTTTTTTAAGTATTTGGATAACATGAGCATATTCGTGAGCAAAATCGCCGACAACAGAGACAGCATTATTTACCGCTAATCTAATTTTCTTGTCTTCTGAATCTAAATGAGAAGTAATTAAAGATCCTATCCCTCCTGTGTGATATCTTTGCAAAAACATAATACCATGGTAAAGAACTACAATTCCTCCAAAATATACTAAAAAATCAGAATCCATTTTTGATATAGGTAGCCATGGAACTTGCTTAGTTAAAGCCCCAGTGATTTCTTCAAATCCCCTAATAGATAACAGCCCAATCTCGCTTACAATTAAATTAACTAGCGTTCCTTTACTGCATGTTTTAATAGCGTCCCAAAGAGTGCGCAATTCATAATCAATATCTGGAACATCTGAAACTTCCAAGAATCTCATAGTTTCTTCAGCCACCTTGGGAACAATAGCATCAAGAGTATCATGAGTTACTGGCCCTCCGAAATCCAAATTACTTTTTCGTTGTCTTAATGCAAGATATACACTAGTTGTGTCAGATAAGCAATCTTCCAGCAATTCAAAATTTTCTTTTTGTCCGATGAAGCCTTCAAGGTCTTTTGAGGTAATCCATAAGTTCATACACTCCAGAATCAAAGTTCGCTTTTTAAACTTTTCTATTTGTTACCATTTTAGAGTGTCAACGTTTGATGAAAATTTTATATCTCTGATAAGCTTTAGACACACCAACACCAACAGAAATTTTATAAACATTATACTCCAAAGCTATTGGATGGTAGGCAACACGCCCAATTATAATAAGATAGATGTTCTAAGATGTTTTTTGAGGTTAAATGAAGGTACAGGAAGACTGGATTTGGCCAAAGAGCTTGAATTGGGGGAAGGCACCGTAAGGACAATTTTGGGCATTCTGAAGTCAAAAAAGCTGCTTTCCTCGAACAAAAAAGGGCATTTTTTAAGCAAAAATGGCAAGGGAATATTTGTTAAAATTATTCAATCTATAAGTGCGCCTAAGACGTTTACAGCAAAAACCCTTTATCCCGAATATAAAAAAATTGTTGTGCATGTCAAAGATGCCTATTTCTTGAAGCAAATATACAAGCTCAGAGACATTGCCGTAAGAAATGGAGCAGAAGGGACCATCATATTAAGATTTGAGAATGGGCTTTATGCCCCTGAATCAGGGATTAGGCAGGATTTTGGAAAATTGGAAGAGCAGTTTGATTTGAAGAACGGCGATGTGTTGGTTATTGGCTTTTCAAATAATAAAAGAGATGCAGAAAATGGGGCTTTGTCTATAGCAGTTGAGCTTAGCAGCGCCTTGAAAAAGTTTATAAAGAAATTATCAAAGGGGTAGTATAGGCTAATAAAGAGGCTGTATGATAATTGTAACCTGTTCCCATGGAAAGCATATAGGCGGTAAAATAGCGAAAAGGCTAAAAGCGCAGCATTCTGAATTGTCTGTTAAAAAATTTCCTGATGATGAATTGCTGATAAGATTTAGTGCAGATTTAAGAGGAAAGGCAGTTGTCTTAGTTCAGTCTTTTTTTGGCAATATAGGTGACTGCATTATCGAGGTTATACTTGCGTCTGCAACTGCCAGGGATTTGGGCGCTAAGAAGATTGTTTTAGTTGCTCCGTATTTCCCTTATTTGAGGCAGGACAAAAGATTTCATAAAGGTGAAAGCGCAAGCCAGGGAATAATTGCAAAATTGATTGAAAAATACTTTGACGAGATTCTAGTAATTGACCCCCATCTGCACAGAAGAAACTCACTACACCAGATTTTCAAAATTAAAGCGGCAAAGCTGACAGCAAATTCTTTGATTGCTAACTACATTAAAATGCATATAAGAAATCCTGTTATTATAGGTCCTGACGAAGAAAGCTACAAGTGGGCAAGAAGCGTTGCTAATATTGTTGGGGCTGAGTCCAGCATTTTAAAAAAGAAGAGATATTCTTCATATCATGTTGAAGTAAAGCTGAATAAAAAGATTGATTTAAAAGGAAAGAACGTTGTTATAGTAGATGACATCATCAGTACAGGACATACTATAATTGAAGCGACAAAATTATTAAGGAAATTAGGGGCTAAAAATATTTATTGCATCTGTGTGCACGGGATATTTGTCAATGATGCATTGAAGGAATTAAAGAAAAATAAAATCAATGTTATTTCTACAAACACCATACCAAATAAAGCGGCTAAGATTGATGTTGCAAAAATAATTGCAGAAAGATTATAGCCTATTGTCCGATAGCTCTTTGTAAACTTAGTATTTCTGCTTCTACACTTCTTTTTGTAGCATGGGTATCTGGAGACCTACTTTTGTAGCCTGACAAAAATGTTATATTTGCACGGATTGCATTTTGTGCCCATTCAATTGTTCCAGTTGCTTTGAAAATCTCTGCGGCAGCTAAAGCAGCAGACCTGTATGAATAAGATGCATGGATTGGCTCAGTTTTCAAACTTATTTCTGCTGATTCTATATAATACTTATAGGCATCCTTCGCCCAAGATACGTCTTTAGTGCGCCCAAATAGAAATAAAGCCACTTCAGCAGCTTTTGCATGAAAATAAATGTTTAATCTTTGTAAACTTCTGTCGTCATTATTGTGAGCCAATCTGATTTTTTCTATAGCTTCTATATTATAAGATAAAACTTTCTCGGCATATTCTCCTATTATCTGGGGCGATTTTGCAGAAGAAATTGTGCTACTCTTGTTAGTCTATTAATAAAATGTAAATCGCGATGACCCGCATCCGGGTAGAGATGGAACATATGCAGTAAAACCGCCTTCTTCCTGAGGTTCCAAAACAATTGCGAGTTTCATAAGAGAAAATAAACAAAACAACTATATAAATTTGACGGTTCTGTTAAGTCAAGCCATTAAGTAAGCATCTTAATTTTATTGATTTCAAATGGGCTCAAATACGGGTTTTGTTCGTCAAAACCCTATTCGCAAAGGATTTTTCAGCACTTCGTAACTGAAAAATCCTCTGCACTCAGTTTTCGCCCAACAACTATGGCGGCAAATCAAATGCAGAGGAAATTTCCGCTACGCAGTTCGGAAATTTCCTTTGTGAGTAGGCTTTTGCGTGAAATGCGAGTGAGCTTGGAAATGAGTGAGCGAGAGCGAACTCTCGCATGTCACACGAACTCGCTCACAATTGACTCAAAAGCCGTGTTTGCCGCCATTATTGTTGTTGGGCGTATACTTTAGAAGTTTACTTTGCAGGTTCTAATACCCCTTCCCAAACAAAGCCCAGAATTTAGCTTCTTTCCCGCACTGCACGCATTTTCCTTTCGCTGATTTCTGCTCGAATGGGATGCATCTGCATGTTGCTCCTTCGGTCTTGTCCTTAATCCAGTCTTCGCACTCAGTTTCACCGCAGAATAGAGCTTTTGCCATTCTTTTGTTTTTTATAACCTTCACAAAATCGTCAAAATTTTTCGCTTCAACAATGCTGCTTTTTAAATATTCTTTTGCTTTTTTTAACAGATTTTCTTGAATATCGTTTAAGGTTTCATCAATTTTTTTCTCCAAATCCTTGGTTTTTATCGTTATTTTTTCGTTCGTGTCCCTTCTTACAATAATTAGTTGATCTTCTTCCAAGTCCTTGGGCCCAATCTCAATCCTTAATGGAACTCCTTTCAACTCCCATTCGTTGAATTTCCAGCCAGGAGTATATGAATCTCTATCGTCCAACTCGACCGAATAATTTTTCAATTTCAATCTTTTTATTATGTCTTTTGCCTTTGCTAAGATCAAATCCTTATTTTCCTTGAATATTATTGGCACTACAACTACTTGAGTCGGAGCAAGTCTTGGAGGAATTACCAAGCCTTTGTCATCTCCATGAGTCATAATCATAGCTCCTATGGTTCTAGTGCTTAATCCCCAGGAGGTTTGCCAGGCATATTTTTCTTGTTCGTCTTTATCCAGGAATTTTATGCCAAAAACCTTTGCAAAATTCTGACCGAGCAAATGGGAAGTGCCCATCTGCAAAGCTTTTCCGTCAGGCATGAAGGCCTCAACAGTGGTTGTATAATCAGCGCCTGCAAATTTTTCCTTATCAGTTTTTTTTCCTGCAATTACCGGAATCGCCATGTAATTTTCTATCAAATCAACATACTCAAATAATTGCTGCATAACCTCTTTTTCTGCACCTTCTTTTGTTGCATGCGCTGTATGCCCTTCCTGCCATAAGAACTCCCTTGTTCTCAGGAAAGGCTTTGCATGCTTGAATTCCCACCTCACAACAGAGTTCCATTGGTTAAGCAGCAAGGGCAAGTCTCTCCAAGACCTAATCCATTTAGAATAGCTTTCATACATTACTGTTTCAGAGGTCGGCCTTATGGCTAATCTTTCATTTAACTCTGTGTCACCAGCTTTAGTAACCCAGGCAACTTCTGGCGAGAATCCCTCTACATGCTCTGCCTCTTTTTTGAGCAAGCTCTCTGGTATAAACATCGGAAAATAACAATTTTTATGTCCGGTTTTTTTTATTTTATCGTCAAACACTTTTTGAATATTTTCCCAAATTGCATACGAATTTGGCTTGAAAACCATGCAGCCAGATACGGAGGAATAGTCTATCAAATCAGCCTTTAAAACTACTTGGTTGTACCACTCATTAAAGTCTTCGGATTTCTTGACAGTCAAACCTATTTCTTCTTTTTGCTCATTGTGTTCCATCAGAATGGGGCTTTTTATTTTCTATTTAAACATATCGAAATAAACGAATTAATTTGTTAAATTTAAATTAGTTTCAATTAATATTTTCGAGTTATTGAAAAAGCTATACGGCGTCAAAATCAACCCTTGAGGGAGGTGTGTTCAGCTGTGCAATGTAAGGCCGCTTATCCGTATCTGTTGTCCTGTAGAGAAAACATACGCCATCTTTCCCCAGGGTGCTAGGCATCAGCAATATTCTTACCTGTGAGTTATTTGCTCCCAGGTCAATCCATCCATTAAATCGTCTAATCAGGTTTGCCGGAAGTTGGACCAATAGTCTTTCAGTGGCAATAAGTTCTTTTCGACTCAATCTAGCAACTTTGTTTGCGAATGAATGTTGTCCATTTCGATTAAAATGGTACTTTTTGCCCAGCCCCTCTTTAGGGTCATAGAAATATCTTACAAGCTGCTCATCGGATATTCTCGTCGATGAAATTAAATCTGGATGGAATGATAATCTTATTCCGGAAAGTAGGCGGGATAATGAGTAGTAAAAAGTTTTCTTAAGTCTCCTTTTGTAGCTTGTTGGGATGGCTTGCCGTTTCGCGTCTGGCAAATGAATTAATCTGCGAACGTGATCAAAAACTTCCTTACATAGCGACATTGACTCATTTAAGTCAGGAATGCGTTCGTTATTAATCCAATTGTAGAAATTGGTGAAATGAGTCAAGTATTCATCCAATGCCGCTAAATAGTTTATATCGTTTCTGTCTGGGCTTGAAGTCACATTACTAACAATGTGGATGATGTATTTGATATTACGCGAATCTGCAATGTATTCGAAATCATCTCTAGATATAATACTTATATAATTGGCCAATTTTTTGTAAGACATTTTTATATGTCGATGGTGTTATTAATACAGACTTACTGCGGCCATAACATAAACTTGGAGGCATCTAATATAAATTTTTCTGCTAGGAATCAGTTAAGTTTAAGAATTATCAGCACATTTATACTTATTATGGCAGAAAAAGAGAAGCGCGATACTCAGGAAGAGAAAAAAGATGAGGCCCAGCAAAAAATCGAGGAGACAGAAAAAATACTCGAAATGTCAGAAATAAGCATCTGGCTAGACAACTATGATGATATCTTCTCTGATTTTGACCCAAGGCCTTATTCACAAAGGTCTTTGTCTGATGATTTTCTTGCAGAAGCCAAAAAGATAGAGCATGAATTTTATGAAAAGATGGCAACATGCGAGATCATATTTTCTTCTTACTAATTTGATGGGGCTGCGGAGACTTGCGTGTATTTGATAATACAATTCGAACTCCGGCCGCGTGGCTTTCCTGCAACCCCTCTGCAGACCATCGTTCCGCGTGGTTTTAACCACGCATTGCATGGTTTTCCGCAGCGCTTTTGTCAAAAGGTTGTCCCGAACCACGAATTCTACCAAGCTATACTACAGCCCCACAGAGGTAGAAATTTTATGCTAAATTAAAATATATTGGATTTACAGATATTGTCCGAATATGTTTAAAACTCCTTTTGTAATAAACTCAACTGCAATAGCAGCCAAAATAATCCCCATAACCCTGGATATAATTGCAGTCCAATGGTTTCCAAGGATTTTGTGCAGCTTTGAAGCATTCCTCAATATAATCCAAGTTGATGCCAGCGTCAAAATTGCTGCTAATGCAATGACGTAAGGGCCGTTTTCTTTCACCAATATTACGGTTATCGTTATGACCCCAGGACCTGTAAGAAGCGGAGTTCCCACAGGCACGCTTAAATCGCTTCCGTAGGCCTTAAAAAATTTGCCCATTAGCCCAAATACAGTAAGGAGCCCAATAATAAGCACAACGATGCCACCTGCTATTTGGAAGCTGTCCAGATTAATGCTAAATAAATCAAATATCTCCAAGCCGAAGAACAGAAATGCGAAAAGAATTATGCCTGCAACTAAAATGGACTTGTTGATGTTTTTTCTTATTTCAATCAGCGGCATGCCTTTAGCCAGACTCATAAAGATAGGGATATTACCAATCGGATCCATTATAACAAATAATGATATAAATGATTCCAGGAGCCTTTCCATTTTGTTTAATTATAAGCAAATAAGACTTAAAGTTTTTTTACAGCTTTTTGTGAGGTCTGTTTTTTAATCGCAGCTTTTTTGGGATTTTTCTGCTTGAAGAGCAGTATAAAAATAGAAATTCCTACTACAATTATTGTGTATATTATCGAATATTTTACTATGCTTGAGGCGTCATTTGCTTTATAAGCATATAGTATTAAGCCAATGATGCCGGCAAAAAACAGGACCGGGGCTAAGAGGTGGTAGCCCATTTTTTCAGTGTAAAAGTACACCCCAGAAATTAAAAAGAAAGAAATTATCGTAAAGAACAGGAAAACCAAGGCAAGATTCATAAACCTTATATCTTCAAAGTGTATGGCAGAATATATGGAAATATAAATAGTAAACACGAAAGCTATTAGGATAGAAGCGTAATAAAACCATACTGCAGCATTATCTGGGGAAACCTCTTTTTTAATTGCCATATTATTTTGATATTTTCTAATTACCCTATTTAAATTTTATTGTTTTGACTCATACTCTGATATCGCTTTGGCAGCAACGCTCCTTACCTCATTCGAGGATATTGCAAACCCAAGGCTTTCAAATCCCCCTATTTTGAAATTGTTTATACCAACTATCTCGCCTTTTGTATTGACTAATGGGCCGCCTGAATTGCCTGGGTTGATTGGGACATCTATTTGTATGTAATCCAATCCATTAAAAGTCCTGAGCGCGCTTACAATGCCCTCTGTGACAGTAAACGAGAGCCCAGCAGGGTTGCCTGCTGCTATGACTTTCTCGCCTACCTTTAAGTCATCAGAGTTGGCAAAATTCAAAGCCTTTAAGCCAGAAGCCCCGATTTTGAGCACAACTATATCTGCTTTTAAGTCGTAGCCGACAATATCTTTTACATTGTATCTATCATTCGAGTATGTATAGACCCTAACAGTGGAAGCATCGTTTATTACATGCACATTGGTTACTATATATCCTTTTGTATCTATTATTACTCCGCTGCCCTGTCCTTTATCTGTGCTAATGCTTACAACAGATTGCAAAACATCGTCAACAATGGCTGAAAAATCGGCGCTTTTGATTCTGATATTTTTTACCTCGGTTTTTAATTCATCAAGCTTTATGTTGCTTTGCTGCTCAATCTGATCTATGAGACCGGATAATGTCTTTAAGTCCTGCTGATTTTGCGTTTTAAAATTGTTCATGGCATTGTCAAGCAAAGCCAGCTGCGCAGATAAATTAGAGCCTAACTTATCAATATCAGATTTTAAATTTCCAAGACTTTTTTCTGTTTTTTGGCTTAAACCGGTTATTTTTGCATTGTAGTCCTGCCTTGCAAGATTTAGATTATAGTTGAAGTAATAAGCAACTCCTCCTATAACTATCAAAATCGATAAGATTGCTATTAAAATTTGAGTTTGCTGTTTCATACTAGCTCTTTCTGTTTTTCTTCATTTGACTCTAAAGGCTTGCCTTTGTGCCAGCCAGAATAGTAGCTCAAAGATTTTTCTTTCCTTAACTTAAAGATAGGTTTCTTCTTCTTAACTTTTTCTTTAGCTGTTTCTTCCTCTAGGATTTTTAATAGTTGGTTGTTCATTTTTTAATAATATCATTCTTTTACCTTATATTCCACATCTATATACTCCTTATGTTTTTTATGCTTTTTATTCGCTTTATTAAACCTCTTAAGCCTTATCATTGCAATTAAAAACATTGCTAATGAAAACAATAACACCAATATAATTATTAATAATGGCAAAGCAATTAAAATACCGATTACTATCAAATACCATTTTGATAGAAATATCAGCAAAGCCCATCTGTTTTCTTTGGAGTAAAGATATATGAAGTAAACGACTATGAGGCTGAATATAGTTCCTAGTCCAAAACTCCATCTTTTTTTTATCATAATGCCTAAGCGAAATTCTTCTTTATGAATTCTGCCATTTGCCTGTTGTCGGCTGCGTCATATGCTGCTGAAGCCAATTTGTAGTTCTTTAGTTCAATGCACCTGATTGCAACGTCATTAAGCCTTTGCTTGTCTTTAATTGGTATGAAACATAAAGCAGCCAGCTCGAATTTGCTTTCTGATACAAATAACTCTCCTAGATTTCTTAATCTTTCTATGTCATTTGCTTTTTCCAATATTCCAATTGCCTCTAACAGCCTACCCTGCTTGTAAAGCTTTTCGCCGACATCTGTAAGTATCTTTTTTCTTGACTTTTCATCAAGCATAGACAAATTTACAGAATTCATGCCTTCCTTTAGTATTTTTTCAACAATTGGATGGTCCATAATGTAATTCTTAATGATGATTTATTTAAAGGTTTTGAGAAAATAATGACCCTGCTGGGAAATGCGTATGGAATACGATCGTGTTCCATAATTCGAACCCAGACGAACCGGTTTCACCATAACGACAAATGTGCCCAATTCGTTGGATTGAACGAAGTGAAATCCAACTTGATTAAGGTGTTAACGGACTTTGCCGTTATCCGAAGCCGATTATGCTGTCCATTACATCACAGGGCCAGAATGAAATAACTTTAACTCTTATTATTTAAATCTATTTCAAAAATTTTAAAAACCATAA
>CAZLGX010000017.1:0-12007 GCA_964559395.1 uncultured Methanosarcinales archaeon | reverse complement strand
AAAGTCGCAAGCACATCAGACTTGAAACCTGGTGAAAACAAGGTAGTTAATGTCAATGGCACAGATGTTGCTTTGTTTAATGTAGATGGCGAATTTTTTGCTATATCAAATACTTGCCTTCATAGAGGCGGTCCATTGGGAGAGGGCTACTTAGAAGGTGATGTTGTAACATGCCCGTGGCACGGCTGGCGCTTCAACGTAAAGACAGGCGTAAATGCTGTAATGCCAAACATGAAAGTCGAATCCTATCAGGTAAAAGTGGAAGGTGATGATGTTCTTGTTTCTCTTGATTAATAAAGTTTTTATTCTCATTTGACTTTTTATTCCTTAATGTCATCTAAAGAGCATTTGATAGAATACTGGACTTCTTCTGGCATTATAAAAGACAAACATATAATCGAAGCATTTAAAAAAGTTCCAAGAGAATTATTTGTTGCAAAAGACAGAAAAGTAGAGGCTTATGGCGATTATCCACTGCCAATAGGTGAAGGACAGACAATCTCCCAGCCAACTACCGTTATGATAATGACGCAGGCTTTAGAGCTAAAAGAAGGCGATAAAGTTCTTGAAGTCGGCTCCGGTTCAGGCTATCAGGCTGCCATAATAGCTAGCATTGTGGGAGAAAAAGGCAAAGTAATATCTACAGAGATAGTTGACGAGTTGGTCGAGTCCGCAAAAAGCAATATAAAAAAATTGAAATTAAAAAATATTGAAATAATAAATCTAGATGGCTCTAAAGGCTACGACAAAGAAGCGCCTTATGACAAGATAATAATAACTGCCGCATGCCCAAAAATACCAAATCCATTAATCAAACAGCTAAAAGAAGGCGGGATAATAGTTGCGCCTGTAGGCAACATGAACGAGCAGGTGATGATAAAGGTAAGAAAAATCAAAGGAAAATTGGTCGAAGAAAATCTTGGCAATTTTATGTTTGTGCCATTGAAAGGCAAATATGGATACTAGACTTTCTTTTTAGTTACTTCGGCATTTAATTTATTCGCGGCTTTAATTGCTTCCTTATAACTCAATAAAATGTTTTTCGCTCCGAAATACTTAACAACTGACTGGGCATTTGCTATTCCAAGTTTAATTGCAAATTCTATGTCATTTTTTCTCATAATTCCTGACAAAAATGATGCTGCAAAGGCATCTCCTGCGCCTGTTGCATCCACTATCTTTACTGGAGGCGGAAAAACAGAGTAAATATGGTATTTATCCATAACATAAAGGTTATGCTTGCCATCTGTTATGACAACGATTTTGGGTCCGAGGCCTTTTAGCCTGAATAACAAACCTTCCATCTCGTCATGCCCTGCCAACAAGCATGCCTCTTCTTTGTTCAATACCAGCAGTTCTGTCCTGGAAAGTATATGTTTCAGATAGCTCTTGCCTTTTTCAGCAAGATATGTGCTGGGATTAAAGGCAATCTTGATATTTTTCTGTTGGGCATATTCCGCTATTTTTTCCATTGTAGTAAATGACTCTTCCATCATTGCGCTGAAGTAAAACCATTTTGCCTTCAGCTTTCTAAACGGAACGTCTCCAGCTTTTAATTCGTCATTTATTCCCTTGTAGGCCAAGATAGTCCTGTCATGATCTAAAGTGTCTAAAATGATGGAATATCCTGCATTCCCTTTTCCATGCGCGCATAATAAGTCAATTTTTTCTTTTACAAGATTTTTATGTATGAAATCGGAATTAGTTCCTTCTCCAAGCTTTCCAAGGAACGCAACTTTATGCCCGAGTCTTGAGAAAGCAACTGCTGTGTTTGTGCCCCCGCCGCCAGTAGTAAATTCCAAGTCGTCAATCAGGATTTTTGTTCCGCTTGGGAAAGCCAATAAGTCAGTTTCGCCTTTTGGATCTATTATCTTGATAAGTTCCGAGAAATGCGTTTTTGCAAAAACATCGACAGTAGCAGAGCCTACACTAATTACATCGTACATAAAAAATCCATTTATTTTTGTATTTAAAAACTTATCTTATCCAGAATTTCATGCGCATTTACTGCGCTTAGGTATTTCTCGATGTTTTTGTTTTTTAATTTGACAAGGAGAATTGTCCTTAACGATTCTTTTTCATTGTTGCTAACTCTTGCGATCCGGTCAACTTCCACTAAACCATAAGGATAGCCGATGAAAATTGGGTCAACACTATTTGATGCCAATTCATTTATTGCCTGCTCAGCGTTTGCCATTTGTGCATTAAATATCTCAAACCTGAAAACATGCCTTGATTTTTCGTGGAATTTTACAAAAAACATTTCTGCCTTGTGATTATGGTTTTCTATCTCGACAATAGGGTAATACACCCATGAATCCAAGCTGCTTATGCCTAAAAGGACGGCGCTTAATAAATTCCCACTTTCAGTAAATAAAGATGTTGTCTTGCTCAAAGCGCTTAAAATGACATTATTTTTATCGCATGATTTATATAAATCATTCAAATAATGATTTTCATTAGTTAGAGTTGATTGCAGATTTCCATCCAAAACAATGAAATCAGAAAGCTTATTGTCAGAAACATGTTTTGCCAGTCTTAATTCTGTAAATCTCATTATTGCATTTGCCACGTTGCTTATTTCTGCCCTGTTGATGCCAATCATTAATGTATGATCAAGCGAATTGAAGGAAATTTCATCTAATATTAGATTATTATTCAAATTGAAAAATGTCGTCTTGAAATAAATCTCATCATTTTCATTTATTGCCTTTACAAATGCAAATATTTCAAATTTTTTGGCAGCAATTTTTCTATTGTTTTGATAAATTACATAACAAATCCTGATTAAATTCAGGGAAAAATTGGCAGAGCCGATTATTTCCGCATTTCCTCCGTCAATGAATGCAATTTTTTTGTTGGAAATTGTCTTTTCAATATTATGAAAATTTTTTATATCTATTTTATGGGCCCTGTAGCCTTCGCCCGAGAATTTTGGATAGGTTTCAGTAAGGATTTCCTTTTCATCAATTGCATTCAGGATTTTTTCTATTACTTCGTCGAACATAGGCATAGAATTTCATGCAGATTTTTAATTCTCATTGTTTCACACCCCGTAAACCGTCTGTCTTGCATCTATAAAATGCGGCTGGCTTGTTATTAAATTGTTCTTAATCAATATATCCAAAGCATATCTCACAGTCCTTTCAGGCAACAGAGAGGCGTTTATCAACTCTTTTTGAGTCATACTGCCCTCATGCATAAGTATTTTATAAAGCAATTTCGCACTTGCAGGCATGTTCTTTAATTTGCCGATATTGATTTTCAATGTTCTTTTCTTAAGTTTACTCTCTATAGAATATTCTTTTGAAAATACAATAAAATTTGCATCGTAAGGGGATTTTTCAATTACAACTTCGTCTGAATGAATGGGGAGTCTGATTTCGCCATCAACTATAATCATTGGATTACTTCCTTCTATATCTGTTATTTTCACCTTTGTATTGTCTGAAACAATCAAAGGTGAGTGTTTTTCCAGGGAAGAAATAGAAGCTATGGTAAATATGTGGGGCTCGTCCAAGACAATTGGGCCGCCGGCAGACAATGAGTAGCCGGTGCTTCCGGTAGGAGTTGCGACTATTATGCCGTCGCTTGAGTCCTTCCAGCACATTTCATCGTTTAGCATGAGCGAATACTTCAGCAAAGAGGCGCTTTTTGAGCAGAACAATCCTATATCATTCAATCCTATTGGCGTTGTTGCCTTATTAAATTTTGCCACTAATCTTGCTCTTTTGAATATCTCGTATTTGCCTTTCTTTATTAGGCTTAAATAATGTTTGAAATTCAAAGAGCTTGCTTGCGCCAAAAAGCTTTGTGTTGATGCAACGGCAAAAACAGGAGTTTGCGATTTGCCTAGCTTTCTGAACGTTTCCAGAATAAATTTGTTGTCGCCTATTGCTATTATAATTTCGTAATCATAGTTTAAATCTTTTTTATGCCCCACGGCGCTTATTTCCTTGCTTAAGCTGTATTTCGTATTATTCTCTTTAAGATAATTAGCCACAATCTTTGCAAGCTCAAGCGATTCCCTGTCTGTTTTAGATGATATAAAGTACATGTGGCATAGCAATGCCTTTTGATTGATATACTTTTCTATTTATAGGCAAAATTTGCCGATAGTTTGTACTATTTAATTTGTTATTGCCTCATCGCTTAAGTATTTAAATAAAATAATAATATTCTTTTCCATGGAACAAAAACTGGCGCCTCAAGATCTAATGAATGATACAGAAAAGCTATTAGAGCTGGTTCTGGAATTAAAGAAACAGAGAAACGCCGTTATTTTAGTCCATAATTATCAAAGGCCTGAGATGTTTCGAATAGCAGATTACATAGGAGATTCTCTAGGATTATCTGTTGCAGCCGCAAAAACAAATGCCGATGTAATTTTATTCTGCGGAGTTAAATTCATGGCAGAAACTGCAAAAGTATTGAGTCCTAAAAAAACAGTTTTGCTGCCCACTCTAGATGCAGGCTGCTCTTTGGCTGATATGGCTACAGTCGAGAAATTAAAGCAAGTCAAAGAGCAGTATCCAGATTCTGCTGTAGTTAGCTATGTCAACACAACCGCTGATGTAAAGGCAATATCAGATATATGCTGCACATCGGCTAATGCAGTTGAGGTCGTAAATTCACTGCCAAGTAAAAGAGTGATTTTCCTGCCTGACAAGAACCTTGGAAGATATGTACAACAGCATACAGACAAAGAAGTTATATTATGGGATGGCTATTGTTTTGTGCATGATAAGCTTGACTCAGAAACATTGCAGGAATTCAAGCAGCGCTATCCAGATGCTAAGATTATAGCTCATCCTGAATGCAAAGATGATTTGTTGAAGATGGCAGACCATATTTGCGGCACAGGCGGCATGGCAAAATTTGCCAAATCTGACGGCTCGAAAAACTTCATTGTTGTAACGGAATGCGGGATGACTGACAAATTAAGGCAGGACGTGCCTGAAAAGAACTTCCTTTCGTTCTGCAATATCTGCCCTTACATGAAGTCCACAACACTGCCCTTAGTGGTTAGATCACTTATCCACAACGTCCACGAAATCACCTTACCGGGGGATATAATTGTCAATGCCCGCAAAGCTATAGATAGAATGCTAGCTGTTTCGAAAAATGCAGCCTAGGCAAAAATTAGTTCTAGAATTTTGGGATAGAAGCAAAGCGTTGAGTATAAAGAATAAAAAATACAGGAATTCTGTGAAAGAGTTATTTAATTTATTACTAAAAAAGGATTTCGCTGACAACGATATAACTACCAACCTATTGATCAAAGCGAAGAATGCCTCCGCCCGTGTTGTTGCTAAAGAAGATGGGATTGTTGCAGGACTTGCAGAGTTTGAATTCTTAAATAAAGACTTAAAAATGATATATTTGAAGGGGGATGGCGACAGGATAAAAAACAATGATATTATTGTCGAATTAAAAGGAAACGCTAAAAAGATACTTTCAAGAGAAAGGACGAATCTCAATTTATTGCAAAGAATGAGCGGAATCGCAACGTTAATTAATTCATTAAATAAGAAATTGGAAAATAACATCAGAATTGCCGCAACAAGAAAGACGTTATGGGGATTGATGGATAAGAAAGCCGTAAGTGCCGGAGGCGGATTAACGCATAGGCTAAATCTTAAAGACGGAATCTTGATTAAAGAAAACCATCTAAAACTAATTAATTATGATATTGAAAAAGCTATAAAGCTAGTGAAAAACAAGTCGAGGTATATTGAGATAGAAGTTGAAGATGAATGGCAGGCAATAAATGCCTCAGTTGCAGCAAAAAAAATATTAAGAAATAATAGGAATATATTTGCCATAATGCTGGATAAAATAAAACCAACAGAGATAAAAGAGATAATTCATAAGTTAAAAAATTTGGAGTTATATGAACAAATTCTATTGGAAGCCTCAGGTAATATAAATGAGAATAATCTGTCAAACTACTCCGATTGTGGTGTAGATATAATATCAATGGGCTATATTACAAATTCCTCAAAAGCGCTGAATTTGTCATTGGAGACAAGATGAAAGTCGGAATCATTGGCTGCGGATTCATTGGAAGCGAAATTGCTCAGTTCATAGACAAGAATCAGGAATTTGAGCTAGTTGGATTAAATGATATCGACAAGAATAAGTTAAATGAGTTGATTCAGAGTCTAAAATATAATAAACCAAAATTCATGGAATTAGATAACTTAATAAGGAATTCTGATTTAATTGTCGAATCTGCAGCAAAAAATATTATTAGTAATATTTTAAGGAATAAAAATCTTGATAAAAAAAACA
The DNA here is from genome assembly GCA_964559395.1 of uncultured Methanosarcinales archaeon. Taxonomy (GTDB): domain Archaea; phylum Nanobdellota; class Nanobdellia; order Woesearchaeales; family GW2011-AR4. The sequence goes on along the minus strand of CAZLGX010000017.1, from coordinate 5,713 downwards.
AAAAATTGCTGATAATGAGCACAGGCGGCTTAATTAATAATTTAAATTTATTATCTAAGATAAAAAATTGCGAGATTCTGCTGCCTTCGGGCGCAATCGCGGGGTTGGACGCTGTAAAATCCTCCTCTGGTAAAATAAGATCATTGATTTTGACAACAACAAAACCGATAAAAGGCTTGGAAGGCGCGCCTTACATTATCAAATGGAACATAGATTTAGGAAATATAAAAGGCAAAAAAGTGATTTTTGAGGGCAGCCTTCCAGAAGCAATAAATGGATTCCCGCAGAACATAAATGTGGCAGCTACTTTATTTCTTGCATCAAAATTCGAAAAAATCAAAGTAAAGATTGTTGCAGACTCTGACACAAAATTCAACACCCATGAAATAGAAGTAACAGGTGAGTTTGGAGTCATAAGCACAAAAACACAGAATCTTCCCAGCAAAAACCCCAAGACAAGCTATCTTGCAGTATTAAGCGCAATACAGGCGATAAAAAACACAGAAAGCAAGGTAAAAATAGGAAATTAAAAGCCATTTTCATAACTTTTTTATATTATCGGCTAAATTCTACATTTTATGTATGAATTGATAGTAACAGAAAAACCAGCAGCTGCATTAAAAATAGCTGAAGCTTTAGCTGACGGCAAACCAATAAAAGAGAATTATCAAGGTGTGCCATATTACAAAGTCACTTATGGAAAGAAGGACATTATCGTTGCTTGTGCTGTAGGGCATCTCTATGGTCTAGCAGAAAAAGTGAAGAAAGGTTGGGTATTCCCAGTATTTGACATCGAGTGGAAACCCGTAGCTGAGACAACAAAAGGCTCTGCATTTACAAAAAAATATTTGAACACGCTGAAAAAGCTAGCAAAAGGCGCTAATTCTTTTACAATTGCAACAGATTTCGACATCGAGGGAGAGGTCATTGGATTGAATGTAGTTAGGTACATATTTAATCAAAAAGACGCCAACAGGATGAAATTCTCTACGTTAACAAAAGACGAACTGCGGGAGTCCTACAAAAATAAGAGCAAGCATCTAGATTGGGGGCAAGCGGAATCAGGAGAAGCTCGTCATAATTTAGATTGGATGAACGGCATCAATTATAGCCGTGCGCTTACATCAGCAATCAAAACCACCGGCGCTTTCAAGATAATGTCTACAGGCAGGGTGCAAGGGCCTGCGCTGAAGATTATTGTCGACAGGGAAAAAGAAATTAAATCATTTGTTTCAAAGCCTTTCTGGCAGCTTCAATTGACTGGAGACTATCAAAATCAGAAGATAGTTGCTTTGCATAAAGACGACAAAATCTGGGAAAAAAATAAAGCAGAAGAATTATTTGAAAAAACAAAAAATCAAAAAAAGGCAATCGTAGAAAAAGTTGAAAGAAAGCAATTCAGCCAGCAAGCACCTTTTCCTTTTGACTTGACGTCTCTGCAGGTTGAGGCTTACAGGTGCTTTGGGATACAGCCAAAAGAGACTCTCGAGATTGCGCAGGAGCTTTATACTTCAGGATTCATTTCGTATCCGAGAACCTCAAGCCAGCAATTGCCTTCTTCAATAGGATTTAAAAAAATTCTCAATGAGCTGGGAAAAAATAAAGAATATTCTGATTTAATAAAGCATCTATTAAAAATATCAAAGCTATCGCCAAACAACGGCAAGAAAACAGATCCTGCCCATCCTGCTGTTTTCCCAACCGGCATTATGCCTGAAGGCTTAAATGAAAGGGAATCAAAAATATACGACTTGATTATAAAAAGGTTTGTCTCCACATTTGCAGATAATGCTGTAAGGGAAACTATGACTGCTGACATCAACTGCAATAGCGAGATTTTCATTGCCAAAGGCACAAGAACACTGGAAAAAGGCTGGCATAAATTCTACGAGCCATATGTAAAGCTGGAAGAAGTCGAATTGCCGGATTTCAAGCAAAATGATGCAATAGATATCAAAAAGATAGAACTGCTCAGCAGGGAAACACAACCTCCAAAAAGATATACACCTGCCTCAATAATAAAAGAACTCGAAAAAAGAAATCTTGGGACAAAGGCAACAAGATCTGAAATTATAGACACTTTATTCCAGCGCGGTTATGTGCATGAAAAAGCTATAGAAGCAACCAATCTAGGCTTATCTACAATTGAAACATTGGAGAAATACTGCCCGAAAATAATTGATGAGGATTTGACAAGGCATTTTGAGATTGAGATGGAAAAAATAAGGGAAGGGCAATTAAAAAAGGAAGAACTCTTAGACGAAGCCAAAGATGCAATAACAAAAATACTTGTGGATTTCAAGAAAAATCAGAAAGAGATAGGAACTGACTTGCAAAAAGCAAATAGGGAAACGCAAGACGAGATGGCTTTTCTTGGAATTTGTCCTGTATGCAAAAAAGGAAATCTCATGATAAGAAGAGGCAAATTTGGTTCTTTTGCGGCCTGTAATTTATATCCTGACTGCAAGACAATATTTTCCATACCGAAAAATGCTTTAATAAAGCCTGCCAAGAAAGAATGTGATGCATGCGGATTCCCAAAAGTACTTGCTATAAAAAAAGCGAAGCAACCAATGGAATTCTGCTTAAATCCAAAATGCCCGACCAAACTCGTTGAAGGCGAAGCTGGACAGAAAGCAAAAGCAATTGCAAAAGGCGAAATAAAAAGAAAATGCCCAAAATGCAATGATGGGAATATTGTATTGAGGAGTTCGATATATGGAAAATTCCTAGGATGCAGTTTGTATCCTAAATGCAGATACACTGAGAAGATAGAAAACAAGAGTATTTAACACAAAACTTATTAAATACGCAATAATTCTTGACGTCTATGAAAAAGGTATTACTGTTAGTTATATTGTTGGGTACTATTCTTCTGCCTACTGTCATGGCCAAACCAGGTCACATGAAACTATTAGCAGTAAAAGAAACAGAAACTGGCATGGAAGGAGGAATAGCAGACTTATATCTCGAAATAAAGCCGGGCTCAGGCAGGGTTTTCCTTGAGACATTTCCTCTGACAAAGACAGACACTCAAATGTCAACAAGGTTTGCAAAAGCGATTGCCTGTGATGCTTTAGATAGAGATTGTGACGATGTGGATTTCTTCTACACTATAACAGCTGACTCGCCAATAATTACCGGGCCAAGCGCAGGCTCTTCGATAGCTGTCATTACAATTGCGGTTCTTGAAAATTTAAAGCTTGATGAGAGCATTGCAACAACAGGCACGATAAACTCAGGCGGTTTGATAGGGCCTGTAGGCGGCTTAAAAGCCAAGGTAGAAGCTGCCAAACAGGCAGGCTTAAAGAAAGTGCTTATTCCAGCAGGTGAGATTATAGCAAGAATAGACAATACAACTGTTGATTTGCAGAATCTTTCAAAAGCCCTCGATATAGAGGTAGTGGAGGTCTCAACACTAAGCGAGGCAGCAAAGCAATTCACAGGAAAGGAAATCGAGCAAAAATACAAGAAAATTGACATAAGCGATTATTATACAGATACTATGAAATCTCTGGCAAAAGGCCTGTGCGATAGAAGCAATAAGCTTAGGGCAGAAGCCCTTAAACTGGATTATTCAGTAAATGTCTCTGCAATCAAGGAAAATGCCAAAAATCTTACAAGCAAGGGCAGGGAAGCGTTTGAAAAGCAGACTTTTTATTCGTCGGCAAGCTACTGTTTCGGCGCGAGCATAGAATACTCTACCCTGCTTCTGATTTCAAAAAATTTGACAAAAGGGGACTTGGAAATTGAAATAGTCAGATTAAAGAACAATATAACTGATTTCCGCTCAAATGTTGACAGTTTAGACAAAAAGACTATAACAGATTTAGAATCTTATATGGTAGTAAAAGAGCGCCTTGCAGAAGCTGAAGAATCCGCAGAGCAGGCATTTGAAATGTTGAATGATACAAATAAAACTGAAAGAATAGCAAGAGTTCTTGCTTACGCGTCTGAAAGGGTTAATTCAGCCTACTCATGGTCTAGCTTTATGGGCAAGGGCGGCAAAGAGATCAACTTGAACAAGGATGTGTTAAAGAAATCATGCCAGAGCAAGATAAGCGAAGCTGATGAAAGAAAACAATATGTTGAGCTTTATTTTCCAGGCACCTTAAGCCATGTAAAAGACGAGGTAGACAAAGCAAGTGAAGAGCTCTCAAAAGGAAACTATGAAATATGCCTGTCGCTTGCAAGCAGGGCAAAAGCAGATGTGGACATGGTGCTGAGTGTATTTGGAGTTGACAGCGCACAATATGAATATATAGTTGACAGAAAGTTGAACATAATAAAAAATAATATTGCCGAGCAGGCTTCAAAAGGAGTCTTCCCAATTTTGAGCTATAGCTACTATGAATACGCAAATTCCCTTAAGAGTACAGATATATTTTCCGCGCTTATTTATTCTGAATACGCCTTGGAGTTAAGCGATTTGGATATTTACTTCAAGGAAACCGATGCCAAAATAAAAAAAACTGACATAGACGAAAAGCTGCTTATTGTTTTTTTAACAGGAGTTGGAGTTGGCTTTATGGCTGCTTTTTTTGTTAAAAATTCGTCTAAATCAAAGACAAAGAAGAGAAAAAACCTAAATCGTGATTATTAAAACCCAAGCAGAACAAATTACTTTGCTCTGCCGGGAAAAAAGAGGTGATAGATTCCCATTAAACTTTTGGTTTAATGAAATTATCACTATGAAATAAAATTAACTTAGTATCACTTCAAAATGAAGAAGCTTGTATTTAAAGTTTTCTGTAAGAGTTTTATTTTGTTGCTACTGATTTTGGTGACAATTCTGGTTTTTGGATGCAAAGCAGCTATTACCGGAAATGCAATTGTTGAAAAAACAGACATTCCTATTGAAGCCTATTTCTGCCCTAGGGATAATTGCGGTAAAATTCTGGAAAACAAGATCAGGAACTCTAATATTTCAATTCATTGCGCATTCTATGATTTAGACTTAAGAAATGTCATAGACGCATTGTCTAAAAAAAGCAAATCGACTGATGTGAAGCTAGTTATTGACAACACGAACAACGATGGCCAGATAAAAGGCAGCGGCATAAAATTTGACGACAACAAGCAGCTTATGCACAATAAGTTCTGTATTTTTGACAAAAGCATTGTGATAACCGGATCATTCAATCCAACTGACAATGACAATAATTATAACAATAATAATATTATTATAACTTATTCAAAAATCTTGGCTGAAAATTATGAAAGCGAGTTTGAGGAGTTGTGGAATGGGCAATTTGGCGAAGGCGACAAAATCAATTATCCAAGATTGTACCTAAACAATATAGAAATTGAGAATTATTTCTGCCCCGAAGACAAATGCGCATCTAAAGTTGTTGGTTTGATAAATAATGCCGAAAAAAGCGTATATTTTATGACATTCAGCTTTACAAATGAGGAGATAGCAGATGCAATATTAAAAAAAGACAATCTTGATAATAGGGGAATTTTTGATTCTGGACAGGCCTCAGGCAAATACTCCCAATTCAAGCGACTTCAGGAATTTGGCGTTGACGTAAAAAGGGACAAAAATAAGTACAAACTCCATCACAAGGTTTTTATTATAGACAATAAAACTGTTGTAACAGGCAGCTTCAACCCGACATTAAGCGGAGACTCAAAAAATGACGAGAATATAATTATAATACACGATAAAAAACTAGCTGATATTTATTTGGATGAATTTGAAAAATTATGG
>CAZLGX010000016.1:0-12042 GCA_964559395.1 uncultured Methanosarcinales archaeon | reverse complement strand
GATTTAAAAAAGCTAGACAATGAATATGGAAGTATAATAAGCGAATATATAAAAAAGAATAATTTTAAGGCAGAAAAAGGCGAAGCAAAAAGCATTTTTGTAAATAAAAACATAAAAAATGTTGTTTTGGTCGGGTTAGGAGAGGAATCTAAGTACAATTTTGATATTTTATTAAACACCATAGCAGATGTTTCCAAGCGGCTTATAGACAATTCGACAGAAAGCTTCAGCGCGTATTTAGAGTCATTCAAAAATAATAAGCTCAATGAGGAAGAATTAGTTGAAAAAATTACATTAAGCTGTTTGATTGGATTATATAAATTCGTTGACTACAAGACAAAAGATAAAGACAAAACAAAGAAAATAAAGCAAATCACTTTAATAACAAACTCAAATAAAAATTTTAATAAAGAATTGGTCTATGCCTCGGCTGTTGCGGAGGCAGTAAACAAAACAAGAGATTTGGTAAATACTCCGCCAAATGTGGCAACTCCTGAGTTTGTTGCTGATTATGCAAAAATGCTTGCAAAAAAATCTGGACTAAGATGCGCTGTTTTTGACGACAAGCAGATTGAAAAAATGAAGATGGGCTGCTTTTTTGCCGTAGGAAAGGGCAGCATAAACAAGCCGAGATTAGTTGTTTTGGAGTATGATGGCGCAAAAGGCAATAAGCCGATTGCTTTGGTTGGAAAAGGGGTTACATTCGACAGCGGCGGATTGAATTTAAAGCCATATCCATATATTCTAAATATGAAAGACGACTTGGGAGGTGCAGTAGCTTCTATGCACATAATTGAGGCGTGCTCTAAATTGAAGCTGCCTGTCAGCTTGATTGTTATAACGCCGCTTTGCGAGAACATGATAGATGCAGATTCCTACAGGCCGGATGACATCTTGACTGCTTATAGTGGAATGACAGTCGAGATAAAAAATACTGATGCTGAAGGACGTTTAATCTTAGCAGACGCATTAGCCTATGCTGCTGAAAAGAAGCCGCAAGCGATAATTGACATCGCAACTCTTACAGGAGCAAGCACAATTGTCTTGGGGTGGATTGGAACACCATTCACGAGCACAGACGAAAAATTAAGTGAAAAAATAAAAAATGCTTCAAAGAAATCCCTGGAGAAAGTTTGGGAGCTTCCGTTATGGCCGGAATATGAGGAAAACATCAAAAGCGATGTTGCTGACATCAAAAACATAAGCGAGGAAGGCGATGCTGGCGTTATTATTGGAGCAACTTTCCTGAAAAATTTTGTAAATGAAATCCCATGGGTGCATATTGACATAGGAACAACTGTGTGGAGCAAATCAGATAAGGGAATTCTTACAAAAGGCGCAACAGGAGCAACTGTAAGGCTGATGATGGAAATGCTAAGGGAGTGGGAGTGAAGTTCATGTCGGGAAATGATTAAACAATACCTTTTTAAAATACCAATTTTCTCTAAATTTCATGTACGACGTCATAATTGTTGGAGCAGGAGCTGCGGGATTGACTGCAGCAATTTACACTTGCAGGAAAAAGTTAAAGACAGCAATAATAAGTATCGATGTAGGCGGGCAGACAAACCTTACTTCTCACATTGAAAATTATCCTGGCACAGGGCCAATGCACGGGATTGTATTAATGCAAAGGTTCCAAAATGAGGCTATAGGCTTCGGCGCAGAGCTTATAATGGGAAAGGTTAACAAAGTTGACAAAACAGAAAAGGGTTTTAAGGTTGGCTTGACTAATGGAGAGGAATATGAGTGCAAAGCCTTAATTCTTGCCTATGGAAAAGTTCCAAGAAGCCTTGGCATTGAAGGCGAGGAAAAATTCATGGGGAGGGGGGTTTCAACTTGTGTTACTTGCGATCTGCCTTTATATAAAAACAGAGATGTTGCAATAATTGGTGGCGGCAATTCTGCTGTTGAGGGGGCATTAGAATCTGCGACAATAGCAAGAAAGGTTTATCTTGTCCACAGAAGAGATACTTTCAGGGCAGATGAGATTACAGTTGAAAAATTAAAAGAGCAGAACAACATAGATCTTGTGGTTAACAGCGTGGTTGCAAAAATTGTCGGCGATAAAAATGTCGAAGGTGTTGAAGTGGAGAATATAACAACAAAAGAGAAGAAATTTTTGAAAGTTGATGGTGTTTTCATCGAGATTGGCTATATAGTTGATACTTCTTTCGTGCAGCATCTTGTAAAGGTAAACGACAAAAAAGAGATAATTGTTGATGACAGATGCAATACCTCACATCCGGGAATTTTTGCCGCTGGAGACATAACACCTGTGCTATATAAGCAGACTGTAATTGCCGCTGGAGAGGGCTCAAAAGCAGCTTTGGAATGCTACAGGTGGCTTACAGGCGGAAAAGGAGCTGTGCTGGACTGGACATAAATTTTTAAATTAAAAAAGAATTCTCCTTTTCAGTTGGTTTTTTATGATAACTTTAAAAGAAGGCGACAAAGCTCCCCATTTTGTGTTGGAAGATGGGGAAGGGAATAAAGTAAAATTATCTGATTTCAAAGGCAAGAAGGTTGTTCTTTATTTCTATCCAAGAGATGACACTCCAGGCTGCACAACAGAAGCGTGCAATTTCAGGGACAATATAGAGAAATTAAAAAGGAGCAATGCAGAGGTTCTTGGAGTGAGCAACGATGATCCTGAATCACATACCAAGTTTAAAAACAAATACCATCTCAATTTTAGATTATTGTCAGATACAGATAAGAAAGTCTCAGATGCTTATGGTGTCTATGAGGAAAAAGAGAAATTCGGCAACAAATATTGGGGAATAACAAGGTCTACTTTCGTGATAGATGAAAAAGGATATATAAAAAAGATATTCTACAGGGTTAATCCTGAAGCGCATATTGAAGACATATTGTACGCTGTCAGGTAATTCTTATGCAACCACAACAAATAAAGGAATTTGTATCGAAAATTATGGAAATAACAGATGAAACTCCAACTGTAAAATCATTTAAAGTCGGGATTCCAAAAGGTATAGAATTTAATTTTTATCCCGGCCAATTCTTTATGGTTTCATTTCCTGACAATCCAGAAATAAAAACAGCGAGGGCATATTCAATTTCATCTTCCCCAATTGAGAAAGAATATCTGGAAATAGCATTGAACAAAGTAGGGCCTTTCACGACAAAAATGTTCCAGCTAAAGCCAGGCGATTTGCTGAAATTCAAGGGCCCTTACGGAAAATTTTATTTCAGCGAAGATATAAAAAATGACCTGGTTTTGATTGCAGGCGGGACAGGAATAACGCCGCTAATAAGCATAATAAGATACTGCACTGACAAACAATCGCAGAACAAAATAAATTTCTTTTACAGTGTCAAAAATTCCGAAGAAATCATTTTTCATGAAGAAATAAAGAAACTTAAGGGGCAAAATCCCAATTTTAAGTATTATATAACAATAACAAGGCCTGAAGAGCATCATGAATGGGAAGGAAGAACAGGAAGGATAGATTTTGATTTATTAAAGGATGAAATACAGAACCCGGAAAATAAGATGTATTTCTTATGCGGCTCAAAAGAATTTGTTGAAAATATAATATCTATGCTTTTTAATCTTAATGTCAAAAGAGAGCAGATTAAGACTGATGTTTGGGGATAAAAGATTTATTTATCCTTTCCAAGAAAGTTGATAGAAAGATTTAAATATTACTTGTAATACATGTTTACATATATGACAAAACTAACAACTGTAAGAGATGTAAATCCAAGTTTGTGGAGGGAGCTAAAGGTAGAGGCCATCAAGGAAGGCCTGACTATAGGGGAAGCTATGAACCTTGCTTTAGAGAGATGGTTGCAGGATAAAGAAACTAAAAAAACAAAAAAGGGCAACTTTTGGGATTTGAAGCCATTTAAATTTGAAGGAAAGGATGCTGGATTTTTAAGCACAAAAGTGGATGAAGTGCTGTATGGGTGGAAAACTTGAGTTTAATTTTGGATACTTCTTTTCTAATTGCCCTAAATGATTCAGGAGACCGTAAGCATGAGAACGCATTAGCGTTGAAATCCAAAATTAAAAATAAGGAATTTGGCCAGTGCTTTGTTTCTGATTATATATTTGATGAGCTAGTAACATTTCTCAGAGCTAAATCAATCCCGGATGATAAGATAAATGAAATTGGTGATGCTCTTTTAAGTGATCCAACTATAGAACGGTTTAATATTAACGAGGAAATATTTTCGCAGTCATGGGAAAATTTCAAAAAAACAAGCAACTTAAGCTTTACTGATTGCACTACCATTACACTAGCCAAAAAATTCGGAATTAAAAATGTAGCTAGCTTTGACTCGGATTTTGATAAATTTCCCTACATAGAAAGAATAGAATGACATAATCTTATGTACCAGCGAATAATCTCTCTTGCGCCAAGCAACACGGAAATTCTTTATGCTCTTGGAGCGCAGGACAGGCTTGTTGCCGTCACAAGATACTGCGATTTTCCTAAAGAAGCGAATAAAAAGCCAAGGATAGGCGGCTGGCTCGACATAAATGACGAGTTGGTCAAAAGCTACAATCCGGACCTGATTTTGACTTCTACATTTGTTCAAAACAGAATCACTGACAGATACAAAAAATCAAAAATGAACATTGTTGCATTGATGCCAACTACTTTGAAAGGTGTTTTTGATTCAATAATTAGAATTGGAAAATTGGTTGATAAGGAAAAAAAGGCAATTCAATTAATAGATTCAATGAAAAATAAATTTGAAGATATAAGAAAAAAAATTTTCTCTAAAAGAAAATTTTTTTTATATCCGAGAGTATACATCGAGGAATGGCACAAGCCGCCCACTGTTTCAGGCAATTGGGTTCCTACACTAGTAAAAATTGGAGGCGGCGATTATAGTTTGATTAAAGCAGGCGTGCATAGCAAAGAAGTTACAACAGAGCAAATCCAAAGATACGATCCTGAAATAATAATAATTTCAATCTGTGGAATGTCTGACAAAGCTCCAAAGGAATGGGTAACAAAAAGAGATGGCTGGCAGAATTTAAGCGCAGTAAAAAACAATAAGGTTTATGTTTTTGATGATTCATTGTTGAACAGGCCGGGGCCAAGATTGGCAATCGGTTTAGGACAATTGGCTAAAGTTATTCATCCTGAATGTTTTGAATAGAAAGGTTTAAATATAACGCTTAATATAATATTATTATATAGGTGATATAATATGGAAGTATTAACAAAACTGAGGAAAGTAGGCGGCTCTGTAATGGTTAGAATACCAAAAGAAGTTTTAGAGCAGGAATCTTTGCATCTTGGCGAAACCGTTAGATTGAATGTCAAAAAAGCAAAAATAAGCGGTTTTGGAATATTTAAAGGGTTAAAGGTAACTACTAAAGAAATTCATGAACTGTGGGAGGACAAATATAGATGAAATTTGTTCTGGATACATTTGCATGGATAGAGTATTTTAATGGTAGCGAATCAGGCAAAAAAGTTAGTGAAATAATTGAGTCAGAAGAAAATGATATTTTCTCGTCAATAATTACCATAGCGGAAGTCTCTAGCATATTAAAAAGAAATGAAAAAGATGTAGAACTTGGCTGCAAAAGGATGATAGATATATCAAAGGTATATTTTATAAGCCCAGAATTTGCAAAAGAAGCAGGTATTTTACATGCTGAAACAAGAAAAGATATTAAAGATTTTGGCTTAGCAGATGCTTTTGTTTTATTAACAGCGAGAAAATTAGATGCAAAAATACTTACAGGAGATCCTCACTTCAAGGGATTTAAAGAAGCTATTCTAATTTAAGCAGTCTGCGGAGCCATTGCAGGCGCAGCAGGTTTAGGGCTGGGCCTTACTGCTCTGGATATCAAGCTGGCCAATCCTTCTGCTATGTAGAATGGATTCAAAAAGTTTGGCAAATATGTGGAAGGATTAAACAATTTTATATAGTCAAGTTTTTCTTTTGAGTTCATAGCCCTGTAAATGATGCCCAATCCAAGATATAGCGGGGCCAGGTAGGGCGCTAAATAAGGCAAAGTAGCCCCGACTGAAACAAGAGCTGCTCCAGGCAGGCCCAAATAAAACATAACTTTTCTTGTATTCTTAAAGTAGTTTTCCCTGAAATCCTTTCCAATTCCCTTTAATGTTTTATTCCTTGCCATGTATCCTATAGGGTATGTCAAGGCAGCATAAATAGGGAGTGCGGCTAATGTAAAGCCTGCAACTCCAAGCGAATAAGCAGGTATTGAAGCGCCTAAAATGTTGACCAAGCCGTCAATGCCAAAATATCTTGGAAGCTCTGTCACAGCATTAAATGTGCCTACAACTAACGGCGCTGTCACAGCTCCTGCAAGTGTATCATTCCTGAAATTTCTGCTTGTATAGTCATTGCCAGCAAGCTTGGTTACAATCCTTCCGCTTAAAGGAGCTGCAGCTGCAATTGCCAATCCGGTATTGCCCAATAAGGCATATGAAGCGCCTATTGCTGCAGCCCCTATTGCAGTATTTGCTATTCCCCTGAATAATTGGGCTAGCTCAGAGTCTTCCTTTTTTTCTTCAGTTTTGTGACCATTTATTCTCTGTTCAAGGTCTTCTGCCATTTTAGTGCACCCCTGCATATTGCATTTTTGGAACAGAATACCCATAATGGCTCTTGCTGGAAACTCTTGATTCAGCCAATCCTGCAACTACCTTAAAAACAGAATCTGCTGCTACAATTGTAGGATATCCTCTTAAGTCAAGTCCTGCTATTGTTGCTGGAATTCCGTATCCGTTTATTGTCAGAGCAACTGGAAGCCCCAGCCATATAGTGCTGTCTCTCAAAACAGGCCAGTAATTATCCCTGAAATGCCTGCCAATTCCAGAAGGATTAAAATCGTTCTTGACTATGTAATCGTTCAGCATGTAAGCCGCGCTGAAAATAGGGTTTCCAATTACAACTCCTGCCACTGCTCTTTCTATTCCCGGAGTAGGAAATAGTGCTGCAGCCCAGTCATACATGCCAACTCCAACTATTCCTGTCAAAGAACCTACTGTAAAGTCCTTGACTATTCCTTCAAGGCCTCTTGATTTCTTGTCAGGATTTTTTCCAAGGGCATTCAAGACCGTAGAGCCTGCGCTGAAAGCAAAACCAGTTAATGGTCCTGAAATTCCAACCAATCCGTAGCTTAATGCGCCTGCTGCCGCGCCAATTCCGGCATACAATCCAATTTTCAGCGCTTTTCTCAAGAATCCCTTGTTCTTAGGGTCTGCAACTTTCTCTTCGAGGCTCATTTCAGATCACCTCTCAAGATAAGTTTATCTTGGGAATTTTCTGCTTCAAGCAGTTTCTTTACTGCATACTCAACAATATGACTTTTATTCCTGAACCTGCCGGTACGCAAATGATTTTGAATTTCAAAAACGGTTTCTTCGTCCAAAGTTATGCTTATTTTTTGCTTCATTTTCTTATGCTGGTTGTAGTGCTGGCGCTGGTGTGGGTGTTGTCCTTGCCGGAGCAGTTTGGGCGGGGGCAGAAGGCTGGTATGAGCCAATAGCATCGCCTATACTCTTTCCAACATCATAAAGCCCTTTGTAGAATCCGCCAATCAGATTCCTACTTAGCTTGTAAGTAACGCTTGCTGACGCGCCTATGTAAGAAAACGGATTCAATGCGCTAAAGAGATTTTTGATGCTGCCTTTTCCTCTTCTTAAAGATTCAACTAAGTTTAATGTATAGCTACCAATAGCAGAGGTTATCATCTGCACAAGCAAACCGTACTGGTAAAGGAAAGTTACATTTAAAGCACCATACAAACCCAGCCACTTAAACGTGTTTTTGACGCTGGGCCACCAATTTTCTCTAAACTTTTTACCTAAACCGTAATTCAAAGCTGTACGCCCTGTTGTGACTGCAGGCTGCACTCCAAATACAAATGCTCCTGCTTTTGCTGCTTTTGTTGCTGCTAATCCGTATTCTGGCATCATTCTTGATTCAAGATTGTTGACTGCTCTAAATCCTTCAGCTAAGGGGTATGATAATATAGCACCAGTTGCGCTTTGCCATACGATTCCTTCCAACGGCTCTTTTTTCTGGACTATATTTGCTGTTGTCCTGGCAGCGGCAAATCCGTAAGTTGTAACAGCAGCTCTCGCCACATGGCCTGGATCGTAGAAATTGTAAAGAAATGGCATAGCAACAACTGCCCCTATAGCAATTGTCTTTTTTCCAAAATCCCAGATTTCATCGATTACACTTTCCAAGGTTCCTTTTTCCTTTTTTTGTTCTTCAGGAACTGCCTGAGGATTAGTCTCTGCCATCTTCCACCTCAAGCAGTTTCTTTACAGCGTACTCTACAACGTGGCTTTTGTTCCTGAATTTTCCCGTAGAAATAGTCTTCAAAATATCGTGAACAGTTTTCTCGTCAATTGTTATGGATATTTTTTGCTTCATTTTATGCTGGCTGTAGAGCTTGAGCTGGTGCTTGTGAAATTTCTGCAGGTTTTGTAGAATATCCGCCAAGGGCTCTGCCTAAATCGTAAAGTCCGGTGTATAATCCGCCAATCGTGTTTCTGGCAGCTTTGGCTGTGACGCTTATAGCACCGCCTATGTACGCAAAAGGATTCAATTCCCTGGCTAGATTCTTCAGGCTGGTGCCTTCTGCTTTTGGACCAACAAGCCTGAATAATAAAGACATCAACGAACCATATGCAAGTTGCGCAGTAACACCAAGCGTCTGATAAATTGTTGTTAAGGGAAGAACAGTAACGTTCAAAGCGCTTAATGGCAACACATATTTCCAAGTCCTTTTGATTGTTGGCCAGTAATCTTTTTTGTATTTCTCCCACAATCCCTTAAAGGTATGATTTTGTATAATGTGGTTCAAACCCGTGTAAGCTCCGACAAAAACGGCCTGCGCTGCTCCCAATGCTGCAGTAGCAGCTGCAAATCCCGGAATCATTCCATAATTTGCAGTCACATAATCTCTGGAGATATTGATATATTTGAACACCTCAGCCAAAGGCGGATTCATTATCGTGCCGACAACAGATTCTTTTGCGCCTTTAACCCAGTTTATTGGCTTAGCCTGCATTTTGTCTTCGATTGCAGAACCAAAAGCCAATGGCCATGCTGTTACTGCATTATTAAGGCCTGTTCCAAATGGCCACACAAAAGGCGCTGCAGCGCCAATTCCAAATGCAGCAACATTTTTTGCCCCGTTTGCTATTTCCTCTAATGGAGTCTCTTCTTTCTTTTTTTCCTGATGCTGTGCAGTTTGATGAGCATCCGGATTAGAAGCTGCCATCCTTTCAAGCTCTGAAGGCTCAGCCATTTTGCTCCTCCAGCAGCTTTTTCACTGCAAACTCCACTGCATGGCTTTTGTTCCTGTACTTGCCTGTAGAAAGAATCCTGTCTAATTCCTGCAATAGCTTCTCGTCTAGGCTTACGCTTAACTTATGCTTCATGTTGTACCCCAACGTTGTAAGTACTACTAAGTAGTGTTTTATACTACTAATATATAAAGGTTTTTGTTTTTCATTACTAGAAAATAGTTACAATATTATGGAAAAATTTAAATAGTAAATACACATACATACACAGATAAGAATCAAAAATGGCAACAAAAACAATATCGATAACGGAAGAGGCTTATGAAAGGCTGAAAGTAAGGAAAGAAAAAAATGAGAGTTTTACTGATGTGATTAATAGGGTAACGGGTAAAAGATCACTATTAGAGTTAGCGGGCATTCTAAGTGAAGAAAAAGCAGATAAACTAGAAAAACATATCAAAGAAAGGCGCGCCGCAAGCAGAAAAAGAGCAGATAAAATCAGGGAAATGCTAAGATGATACTGGACACCACTTTTGTTATCGATTTAATCAAGGGCAGAGCGGAGGCTATATCTAAATTAAAGGAGTTTGAAAAAGAAAACACAGTGTATGCAATAACATCCCCAACCATTTATGAGTTATGGAGCGGTTTAGTTTCACTTGAAAAATCAGAAAAAGAAAAACAAAAAACCACATCTTTAATCAAGGAGCAGATTATCTATTTTTTAGATGATAAAAGCGCAGAAGAAGCGGGAAAAATTGACGGCATATTAGTAAAAAATGGCAAACAGATAGAGCCTGAAGACTGCATGATTGCCGGCATTGCCATAAAAAATAATCAAGTTCTTGTAACAAGAGATCAACATTTTAACAGAATAGAAGGGTTAAAAGTTGAGGGATATTAATTGAGTTACAGTATATTGTCCACATTTTTTATTATTATTGTCTATTTGTGGACAAATGAATCTGATCCAGCATAATATCAAACATCCTATTGCAGTACTCTTTGTATTTGCCTGCATTATGCAAATCTATTGCTTCGTAATACTGCTGCCTGTTTTTGACAGGAACAAATAGTTTGGGATATCCTGCTTTAACCAAAACCCAATTCATTAAAGCCCTTCCTGTCCTGCCATTCCCATCCTCAAATGGGTGAATTTCAACAAATTTGACATGAATCAGGCAAGCCATCACAAATGGATGGAGCTTGTTTTTTTTCTCGTAATAAAAATTAATCATTTCCTTGAGTAGCCTAGGCACATCCTTTTCGTTAGGAGGAACAAAATCGGCGCCCTCTATCTTTACAGGGAAAAATCTGATTCTTCCAGGATAAATTACGCCTGTATTTTTTGTAAGAATTCCATTCAATTTCTCAATAAATTCAACAGTTAGTTTGCCTTTATATTTTTTTAAGAAGTCAAATGCTTCCTTGCCATTAATAGCTTCATTATAGTCTTTGGGAGGAGCGCCAGAAGGGATTTGTTTCTCATTAATTATAAGATATGTTTCTCTTAAAGTTAAACGATTTCCTTCTATTGCATTGGAGTTATATGTGAATCTAATAACAAAATCCGACTCTTCTTTTTCAATAATTGTCCTGGGCAAGG
The DNA here is from genome assembly GCA_964559395.1 of uncultured Methanosarcinales archaeon. Classification (GTDB taxonomy): domain Archaea; phylum Nanobdellota; class Nanobdellia; order Woesearchaeales; family GW2011-AR4. Next base: position 1,155 of record CAZLGX010000016.1, on the reverse strand, counting down.
TTTTAACATGATTCTGAAACACTTCCCTGAAATCATCAATTACTTCTAGCTTATCTGCATCAATAAAACCTTCATTATATATTTTATACTGCTCTAGCTTTAATTCTTTCAGTTTTTTGGCAATGATGTCTTTAGAAGGTTTTTCTGTTCCTAATTTTATCCTAATCTTCTTCCATTTATTTGCTCCAAGCCTCAAGGTTTTTCCTAAATAATAGAATGTCTTGTTTCCAGATTTAACTTTGTCTATATATGCCATACTACATTATATTGTCCACATTGTATATAAATATTTCTATTTTGTGGACAATACAAAATAAAATTCACTTTCGTGAACGCTCTTTTATTTGCTTAACGCTCCAATCCAAAAGATCCTTAGTTATAAAAAGACTTGATTTTGTTCTTAGAAGCTCTAGCTTTTCAATAACTTCTTTGTCGTCAAATACCCCAAAAGTAAATGATTTTACTAAAAGACCTATAGTCCCATGTACTTCGAGATTGTAATGCTTAGCTATGGTCCTAGCGTCTAAATCGTCAGTGAATAGCATCCGAACCCCTTCCTGTAAGCATAAAGAAATTGCTTCAGCTTCTCCGAGGTCAAGATTATAAGAAATTGTCAAAGCCTTTGATATATCTTTGTGTTTTTTGTTTAGTTTGGCTATTGTACTATTTGGAATATTTCGATTTTTTGTTTCATTAAAAACTTCTTCTGGAATTAAAACCTCAGTCAGAATAGTAAATGCTTTAACCGCACCTATTTCTGATAAGTGTATTATGGGCCCTGAATCTAAAACAGCACGATATTTACCTTTCACTTAAACCCCACACTACATCTTCTTTTATAGCTGCTTCAAGCCGTTCAGCCTTAGATTTATTAATAAGGTCGCGAACAGCATTTCTTATCAATTCAGACTTGTTTGCGTACCAACCTTCATCTATCAGTTCTTCCATTTCAACAACAAGTTTTTTTGTAATTTTTGCAGGCACTGTTTCCATTTTATATCACCAAAAAGTATTACTATAGTAATACTATTTAAATTTATCTGTTCTTTCTCTACCAAAAAATATATATACCAATTAGTATAATTATAAGAAACAAAAGACTTAAATACTAGTTCTATACAAAATGGAATATTAATTTTAAAATTATATACCAAA
>CAZLGX010000015.1:0-12047 GCA_964559395.1 uncultured Methanosarcinales archaeon | reverse complement strand
TTTTTTCCAAAACCTTTAAATACTTCGTATTACATATGTATTACACAGGTGATTCGAAATGGTAACTGCCAAAGTAAGGAAATCAGGAAACAGCACTGTAGTTGTTCTGCCTCCGCATTATGTTAAGGAGAGAAAGTTAAAAATTGGACAAGAAGTGAATCTTGAAATCATTCCAAGGGTTGATTTGAGCAAATTGTGGGGCGCAAGCAAGCACCTGAAGATAGATGCTCAAAAAGCAAAGGATGAGCTTAGAAAGGAATGGGGTAAGTGGTAGGATGCAATATTTTCTTGATACCTATGCACTAATAGAAATAGCTACACAAAATCCCGCGTATAAGCAATATAGCCTAAGTCCGATAGATGCCGGGACTACTATCTTTAATCTTATGGAAATTCATTTCTATTACTTAAAGAATTTTGGAAATGAAGAGGCAGAAAGAATATACAATCTTATATTACCATTAATCATGAGCACAGATGATGATATAATCAAAGACGCAAATAAGTTCAAACTTGCAAATAATAAAAAAAGATTGAGTTTTACTGATTGCATTGGATATGTGGCAGCATTAAAACTAAATTTAAAATTTGTAACTGGCGATTACGCATTTAAGGATTTTGAAAATGTGGAATTTGTAAAATAAACTATTCCAAACCCTAAAATAATCACTCTTAATTCTATACGCTGGTGATTCAATTTGAAACCAGGAACCAAAATAAAAGTCCATTACACGGGCACTTTAAATGATGGCACAGTATTCGATTCATCCGAAGGCAAAGAGCCGTTGGAATTCACAATAGGGGAAAACAGAGTAATCGCTGGCTTTGAAAACGGAATAAAAGACATGAAATTAAACGAAGAAAAAAACATCAAAATCAATGCAAAGGACGCTTACGGCGAAAGAGATGAAAGAATGGTTGTTGCTGTCCCAAGAAGCAAATTTCCTCCTGAAATAGAGGCAGGCGGGCAGTTGTTGTTAAAAGGCCCCGAAGGCCAGAGAATTCCTGCAAAAATCAAGGAAATAAAAGATAATGAAATAATAATTGACTTGAACCACCCGTTGGCGGGAAAGGAATTAAAATTTAAAGTCAAGGTTGTTGCGATAAACTAACCTAAAGGTATTTAAATCAAACTTTTATTCTGGAATCTTATGCCTCTGTAGCTCAGTAGGTGGAGCGTACGGCTGTTATCTATTAGCTGGACACCGTAAGAGAAATCCGGTATAGGTCACCAGTTCGAGTCTGGTCAGAGGCGTTTATTTTTTTCTCATCAAAACTATTATATATTATACTTATATCTCGAACCCAATGCAACAAATTTCATACAAGCCAATTAAGCACATCCTAGTCTGCACTAATGAAAGAGAAGTTGGAAAAGACTGCTGCTCGCATGTAAAAGGCTATGAAATATTCAGGGAATTGAAAGATTGGACAAAATTAAATGGATTATCATCAAAAGTCTGGGTCACCAGAACAGGCTGCTTGGGATTCTGCAACAATGTCGGAGCAACTATTGTGATTTACCCAGACCAGTTGTGGTTTAAAGAAGTGACGAAGGAAGAATTGCAGAAAATAAAGGAATTTATTCTGGATTCAATCAGATAAAACTTTATAAATAAACTTATTTTTCATTGATTGAGCGGGTTCGTAGCTCAGCCTGGTTAGAGCGCTGCTCTGATAAGCTATTTCGGAGAGGCAGAGGTCGATGGTTCAAATCCGTCCGGACCCATTTCCTGAATTTTTCCTTCACTACCACAAAGTTTAAATATAGGTTGCTATTTTATAATGGCAACATTTAATTTTGCTAAAGAATATTGGATATGGAGGGGTTGATAATGAATTTTAAAACAAGCTCATTGATTGTTTTGATGATAATTTCTATGTTTTTGCTAAGCAGCTGCGAAGTTTATCAAACTCTTTATGGAACAGAAAAGGCTCCTCCTGAAAACGAGTCTATGGAAGAGACAGCGCCTACCGGGGATGTTACGGGAGTAACAGAAGAAGAGATTCTTGAAGACGAAGTAATAGGGGAAGAGATTATGGCTGATGAAGAGCCGAAAGAAACTCCTTTTGTAGTTGTAGTGCAGGAAACAGATTTGGTTAATCTTATACCAAAAGCGCAGGATCTTGATGCTGACAAGCTGGTTTTCACATTTACATCACCATTGAATGAGCTTGGGGAATGGCAAACCATATATGGCGATGCAGGCGAGTACACTGTCACAGTTACTGTTTCTGACGGCAAATCCACCGACTCAAGAGACGTTTTGATAATTGTGAACAAAAAAGAAGAAGCTCCTACAATAGACAACTCATGGCCGATAGAAAGCTCGCTGGTTATTGAAGAAACGCAGTCAATTGACTTTAAAGCCGAGGCGAGCGACTTGAACAATGATCCTTTAACATATTCCTGGAAATTTGATGGCAATGAAGCCGGCTCTGATTCAGAATACACATACCAAAGTGATTACGATAGTGCCGGAACCCATACTGTAAAAGTTGATGTTTCAGATGGGTTGTCAAGCGCTGCCCGGATATGGTCTGTTGAAGTGTTGAATGTCAACAGAAAGCCAGTTATGGAGCAGATTGGCAACTTGAAATCAAAGGAAACTGACGAAGTGACCATAACAGTTTTGGCAACAGACGATGACGGCGACGCTTTGGAATATGGCATAAACGATCCAAGATTCACACAAAATGAGAATGTATTCACATGGCAAACCGGCTATGATAGTGCAGGCGAATATGATGTGACTGTAACAGTAGGCGACGGTACAGACACAACAGAAGAGACATTAATATTAACTGTTGAAAATGTTAATAGGGCGCCTGTAATAGTTGATGTATTGCAAAAATCCTAAATTTATTTTTTAATTTTCTTATTATTTGGGGGAAAGGAATGAGAAGAAACATCGTATTACTTTTAATTATCTTTTTAGTGTTCTTTCCTTATATTGTCCATTCTGTCAGCACATTTGTGATAAAAGAGACAGAAAAGCTGGAAGTAGAGCCACAGATATTCGATCCTGACAACGACAACCTGACTATTGATTATACTCGTCCTCTTGATGAAAACGGCGAATGGCAAACCACATACGGCGATGCAGGCACTTACGATTCCGAGATAATTGTTTCTGATGGGAAGGCAGCTGTTTCTGAAGCTATAGAGATTATTGTCTTAAGGAAAGAAGAAAGCCCTATAATCGACTTATACGCGCCTGAAGATCCGGTCTATACATATGAAAGCGAGCTTGTCTTCTTTAACGCCTCTGCAAGAGATTTAAACAATGATGAATTAACTTACAAATGGTATTTAGATGGGGAAAAAATAGTGGAAGGGCAAAGTTTTGCTTATTCAACATCCTATAATGATGCGGGCATTCACAAAGTTGAAATAATCGTTTCTGACGGCTTGTTTGATGCAAGCATGGAATGGGAAGTTATAGTTGAGAATTTTGACGTGCAAAAGGTTCTTGACAGCATCCTTGATGTTGAAGTTGATGAAGGGCAGATTGCCAGGCTAAAACTGCCCGATTTTGAATCTTACGGTCTGGATTATTCAATTTCAGAGCCTATAGAAAATGACAATGAGTGGCAGACAAGTTTTGAAGATGCAGGCTCTTATAATGTAAGGGTAACAGCAGAAGGCAGCGGTTTTAAGGGTTCCACAGATGTTGAAGTTGTCGTGAATAATTTAGACAGAGCTCCAGTTTTTGAAAAAATGGATAATCTTGTTGTAAATGAAAACCAGGAACTTAAAATAACCCTGAAAGCAACAGATCCAGATAATGATGAGCTAGCTTATTCTGCAAAAAACCTGCCTCAAGGCGCAAAATTTGAGGATAACCTATTTACCTGGACCCCTGATTTTGACACAGTTAAAAAAGATAACTTTGTTGATTACATGATTGACAAGCTCAAGGCTCTAAATAAAAATTTCTATGTGCAGTTTATAGCCACATCAAATGACAAGAGCGTTGTAAGCAATGTGGTGATAACAGTCAAGGATGTGAACAGAGCTCCAATTTTAGAGGATTTTAGCCCGATAAATGTAAAAGAAGGAGACATAATAAAAATAATTCCAAACGCTTATGACTTGGACGGGGATGTAACAAAAATAGCATATTCGGGCTTTATGACTAGCGACACTTACGCAACAAACTTCAATGATGCCGGAAATCATGAAGTTAAAGTCACTGCCAATGACGGCTCTCTCGAGACTACTAAGACAGTCAAAATAATCGTGAACAACACAAACAGGGCACCTGTCTTTGAAAAAATTCCTGATAGAAAATCTAAGGAAGGCGAAGAAGTTGTGATTTTGCTTGACTCTTATGATCCAGATGGCGACAGCTTGGTCTACTCAATTGAAAACCCGCCTGAAGGTTATACATTAAGCGGCAATGTGTTTACATGGACCCCCAGCTATTCAACTGCAAACAGAGATGAAATAAAAAATGTTGATATAGTCTTTGTTGTTGGAGATGGCAGCTTGGCAGCAAAGCAGATTGCAAAAATACATGTTGAAGATAAAAATAGGGCTCCAAAAGTGATTAATGCAACAAATGCTGTTTTTGCGGATGTGAATGAGCCTGTGTTTATGTTTGTTGATGCCATAGACCCTGATGGAGATGCTATAAGCTATGTATGGGACTTCGGGCTTTTGGAAAAATACAAAGCAAGCGGCAAGCACCAAAGAACTTTTTCTACACCAGGAGAAAAACAAGTCAAAGTTGCAATTAGCGACGGAATTGACAAAGTAGAGCAGGGCATAAGCGTTTTTATCAAAGAAAATGCAAGCGCTGCACGTTATATATCCACAAGGAAGATAAACATAACCATAAAGGAAGAAACAAAGATTTCCGAGCAATCCACAACAACCAATAAATTAGTTGGCCAAAATGTTCCCCCGAGGATTGTAGATGCAAGCACTTATGTTGTTGCTAATGTCAACAAACCAGTATTGCTTTTTGTCAAGGCTGTTGATGATAATGGCGACAAGCTCAGCTATAAATGGGACTTTGGATTTTTGGACAAGCATGATGGAACTGCGTATCATCAAAGGACATTCACAAGCAGAGGTACGAAAACTATAAAAGTAACTGTGAGTGATGGAGTTTATTCAGTGCAGCATTTGATAACTGTTACAGTGATATGATTTATAAACTCCGAGGTTATAACAAAAAAACATGGATAATCCCAAGAAAGATATGCTTATAGGATTCATTGTCTTTACAATCGATATTTTATTTTTTTATTTCTTCTGGGAAAACAACATTGTCCTGACTGCTTTGCTTTTGATCCTGTCCGCAGTTGTATTGGTATGGCTAAGTAGTAAGGAAGAGAGGATATTATATTTTACATGTTTTGTCCTAGGCCCAGTCTTTGATTTAATTCTTGTTCCAAGGGGCGCATGGACTTACGGAAGCCCTTTTATTCTTGGCATTCCGCTTTGGCTTCCATTTGCCTATGGGATTGGAACAGTAATGATAGTTAAGATTGGAAATTCTATTGCAAAATTAATCTAGGCTAAGCAATTGCTGTTCAACAACCTTTATAAACCACATTGCCTTAATTTCTGCAATGAAGCCCATAAGCATTGATGATGAGTTTGACAGCGCTGTTCTTAATATTGCATTAGACACAATCAAGATAGGAAAGCAGGCTCTGATCTTTGTAAATACTAAGAAATCTGCTGAAAAAACAGCAGAGGAAATCTCAAAAAAGCTCAAGAGAGAAAATCAACTTCTTGTAGCCTTGTCAGATGAAGCATTAAGCTCGCTTTCAAAGCCCACAAAGCAGTGCGAAAGGCTTGCTTTTTGCCTGAAAAAAAGCATTGCTTTTCATCATGCTGGGCTGATTCAAAAGCAGAAGGATCTTATAGAAGAAAATTTCAGGAAAGGTGTAATAAAAATAATATGTTCCACACCAACTTTGGCGCTAGGCGTAGATCTTCCAGCTTTTCGAGCCATAATCAAGGATTTGAAAAGATATACAGTTCATGGCTTGAGCTGGATTCCGGTTCTGGATTATTTGCAGATGTCAGGCAGAGCCGGCCGTCCGAATTATGACAATGAAGGCCAGGCAATCTCAATCGCAATCTCAAACTCTGAAAAGGAAAAGATAGAAGAGAGATATATCAATGGCGTTCCGGAAGACATTTACTCTAAACTTGCTGTAGAGCCGGTTTTAAGAACGAATGTTTTATCCCTCATAGCTTCTAACTTCACAACAAACAAAAAGGAACTGATTGATTTTTTTGATAAAACATTCTATGCTCATCAATTCAAGGACTTGAGGAGATTGCATTCAACAATAAGCAAAGTAATAGACATGCTTGACGAATGGGAATTCATAATAGCCTCTGGCGATGAGGATTTTGCAAGCGCCAACGAGCTAAAAGAGCAGAAATTTAAAGCCACTCTGATAGGAAAAAGAGTTGCTGAGCTGTACATAGACCCTTTAACTGCAAATTTTATGATTACCTGCTTGAGAAACGCATCTGACAAAAAATTAGATGCATTTTCATTTTTGCAGATGATATCGCATGCTTTGGAAATAAGGCCGATGCTTAAGGTCGGCTTGAGGGAGCACGACAAAATCCAAGAAGTGATGCTTGAGTTCAGCGATTATATTTTGGAAGACGAGCCATCAATGTACGAGCCTGAGTATGGGGAGTTTTTGCATTCCGTCAAGACAGCTTCGATGTTCAATTCCTGGATAAACGAGCAGGACGAGGAATTTTTATTGGAAGAGTACAACATAAGGCCCGGCGAGTTAAGGACAAAAATTGACGTAGCTGACTGGCTTCTTTACGCAGCAGAGGAATTAGGCAAGATAATGCAATATCAGTATCTGGTAAAGGAAATTGTTAAATTAAGATTAAGATTAAAATATGGAGTAAAAGAAGAATTATTGCCATTGGTGAGATTGGAGAATATTGGGAGAGTGAGGGCAAGAATTTTGTTCAGGAACAGGTTAAGAGATATTAAGGATGTAAAGAACTCTGATTTATCTACATTAACTCAATTGCTTGGAGAGAAAACTGCTTTAAGTGTCAAAAAGCAATTAGGACAGGAACAATCAGAAATACCGGAAAACAAGAGAAAAGGGCAGATTAGTCTGAGAGATTGGGACAATTGAATATTCTTGGGCCTGAGCCACAATGCTCAAAACATAAGATTTTTTCTGATATATCTGCCCTGCCAGATATACATAAATCCCAAGGCACGCTCAGCAATTCCCCTGACTCTATCGATTTCATGCGGATTAGGAACAAATATTAAGAATTCATCGCCTCCATCGTTATGCACTCTATGTGCAACGATATCTTCTTTATACTCAGTTTTTCTTCTGGCATTTAGGGCGTCCCGTCTGTCATTACTTATGGGCGTTGCTGAATCTCTTCTGTCAGTTCCTGACCTTGTAGCTGCTATCAATCCTTTTCCCGCTTCAGCCAGGAGAGTATCAACATATAGCGATCCAATTTTTTCGTTGGCTTGTTTCATATTGTTTCCATCAAGAAGTATCAAATAGCCATCGTTTATGCCAGATTCTCCTAATTCAAGACGCCTATGGCGATAACCCATGGTATTGTACAAACCTGTGCGCGGGTCTCTTCCGATCCTTTCCATAGCTGCCAATTCTTGCGCATTTTGAGGAAGCTCCATAATCCTCCTTAAGATTCTTTCATAATCCACGGCGTTGGATGGCGCATCTTCCCCATCCTGCATTGGGGCCTCATTATAAACAGCAATATTCGGGTCTAACCTACTAGGACCTGTGAACTCCCCTTTTTTACTTTTGGCTGTATTTACTGCATGTTCGGCTTCGTTGTAGGATCTTCCTATGCCGCAGGAAAATGTTATTATGTCATCAAGGGTTGGTGTTCTAAGCATCAAATGTTTAGTTAAAAACGCACTTTATAAATCTTTCTATTGTTACTCTATATAAGTGGTAAAATAGGTATGCAACAACCTTTATAAACGATGTTTTTTATCTTTGATTTATGCCCCTGTAGTATAACGGACCAGAACGTAAGGTTGCGGTTTGTTAAACAAACATTTTGAGCAAACAAATACCTTGAGGTCGGGGTTCAATAATAAAGGGAACTATCCTTTTTTTGAAAGTCCCCGCAGGGGCATTAAGTTTTCAGAATTCAAAACCCAAGCTTTTCCTTCACTATTATCATTGTTACTCTTCCTGGCTTTATTTCATTATTTACAACCAATAGCTTGTTTACAGCACTTCCTGGCACTCCGTAAGCTATCTTTGCCCTCTCACTCTCTAATGGCAGTGAGTGCTCATAGATTCTTTTAAAGCCTTCATCTATGTTTTTTACTATTTTTTGCGCACCAACAACCCATATTACTTTGTCAGCTCCATAAGCATAAGCAGGCAATTGGCTTCCTGATGCTGAAGCAATCATTACTTTTCCGTCTTGGGTTACAGCATGAACACTACCAATTACAAATTCTGGAGCAGCTCCAAGCTTCTGCATTTCTTTGCTTTGTGTTTCCCTGTTCATGCTCATAAGCTTTTTTCTTACTGAGTTGAATTTACCAGATTCCTCAATCTCTTTCGATAAATTTATTGTATCCAGTGTCATAGAAGTCATATTCATTACTTCAGCGCCTTTTGGAATCATTTCAAGAACTTTATGCTTAGCTTGTTGGCTATTTTCCAATATTATGGCGTTGATGCCATTTGCCTTTAAGATTGCTGCAGTGTTCTCTAATACATTTTCCTTTGGTATTGTTTCGTATTTTAATGATGTTTTCATCAAAACCACCTCAGTTGATATAATTTATATTTTTTCTGTCAATTCCCCTGACAAACTCTATATTGATGTCTTCTGGCTCAACATACCCAATGCTCGGATGTGCGAGGTTTGGTATGAATTTTTCTATATTTACAGCAAATTGTGTTATTATATGGTTATTGCCAAAATAGTGCTCGCTTATCTCATAAACTAATCGCCTTGTCTGCTCTTCGTCATAAGATCCAACAGAATGGATATATTCATGAAGTATTACATGGAATAGATAATAATTATAAACCCTTGGATTTGTTTGCAATAATCTTGCCAAAGGCCTCTTGTTGATTACAATCATATTAGAATTCAGAAGATAAAAAGCGCCTATAAATCCGTTATTGTAGTAACCTATATCGGAAACTCCTACCATCAAGCCAGCTTGCTCCAATCCAAGATATTCTCTCACAATATCTTTTACTATTTCAAATATGCCAGCTATGCTTTTTGCTTTCTTTATCGCTTTTTCTTGCTCCATCATTTAAATGTAAACACTTCTTCTTGTTGGAATCTCAATTTTGGCTTTGGCTTGTCATTTGCACACCCTACAGGGCACAACGCAGTAGGAACCAAATTTTCCGGCAGCTTAAGAATTTTTGCGTATTCTTTTGGATCAAAGCCCTCCATCGGGCAGGAATCTAATCCAAGCGCTTTTGCACCATTAACAGCATTGCCCAAAGCCAAAAATGTCTGTCTTTGAGCCCATGATAATTTCTGTTCGTCATTAAGATTTTTTTCAAAATTCCTCATAATGTCAATATAAGGCTTTATATTTTCAGCTTTAGCACCATTTTCTATGATCAATTTTTCCAACTTGTCAATATTCCCTGCAATATCCTTATTTGCGCAAAAAACAAGCAAATGAGAGCAGGATTTTATTTGAGGCTGATTCCATGATGCAGGAGCAAGCTCCTCTTTCAAATCCTGATTTTTTATTACAATAATCTTCCAAGGCTGTATATTGAACGAAGAGGGCGCGTATCTTATAATTTCTAACAGCCTATTCAGCTTTTCTTCAGGAACTTTTCTTCCGTCAAATAGTTTTGTTGCATATCTTTTTTTTACTATATCTTCAAAATCTATAAATTTAGTTTCTGATGCAATGCTTTCCATTTTTCACCTTTGTTTGAATAATGCAAGGCCGGAAAAAAGAGGGTGTAAATTCCGACCTGTATATAATTAATCCTAAAAAAGAAAAGATTAATTTTTCTTTTCCATTTCTTTTATCCTTTCCGAAACGCCTTTGGCTTCTTTTTCAAGAGAATCTTTGTAGTCCTTGAGCATCTCTACTTTCTCCTCTCTGGTGAAGAAGCCTCTTGCTCCGCTACATGCGCATCCGCAATCCATTTTGCTCACCTCCGAGTTTAAGGTCCCGAAAAATCCATTCCCGGTACCTCGGTTGCATTTTGTTATATCGGATATGCGATACTTATATATAAATGTATCGGTTGCCCAATATATATGTTAAAGTACACAATAAAATATAAATGCGAACATATTTGGAATTTACCTATGAGAACGTGCTGTGATATGAGGGGTTTTCTAAGCTTCATAGTACTTAGACTCATAAGCAAAAAGAATATGTCAGGAGAGGAAATTAGGCAGGAAATAAAGAAAAGAAAAGGCGCAAAGCCAAGCCCAGGAACAATATACCCTGTTTTGAAAGCTTTAAATGAAAATGGATTTATACAGGAAATAGAGAAAGGAGGCAAGACAAAACGATATAAACTCACAAGAAAAGGCGAGAGGGAACTTAATATAGCAACCAAAAGGTTTTGTAAGATATTCTACGACATGAAAGAAGAATTTGAATGTATGAAATAATTTGACTATATTGTCAATTGAAAAAATTTAAATTACATTCTATTTTGCCTATGCCTATGCAAGAATACAAATTAGTATGTTTTGATGTTGACGGCACTTTGATAGATAATGTTACTTTCTCCTGGCAAATCTTCCATGACTATTTCCAAACTGATAAGCACAGAAGGGAAGATGCAAAAAACAAGTTCTTCAATGGGCAAATTACCTACAAGGAATGGGCAGAGCATGACATAAATTTATGGAAAGAGAGAAATGCAAAAAAGCATGATTTTTTAAAAGCTATAAGCCATTTAAAATTGATGAAAGGTGCATTAGAAACCTTGCGTGAATTAAAAAAACGAGGAATAAAACTTGCTATTATTTCTGGTTCGCTTAACATATTGCTTGAAAAATTTATTCCAAATTACGAGGAATTTTTTAATGATGTTTTTTTGAGCAGAATTTATTTTGATAAAGATGGAAACATTGCGAATGTTGAGGCAACAGAATATGATATGGATGGAAAAGCGCTTGCTTTGAGAAAAATAGCTGAAAGGGAAGGGATATCCATTAAAGAGTGCGTTTTTGTTGGGGATTACTTAAACGACCTAAAGATAATACAGGAAGCGGGCTTGGGCATAGCATTCAACTGCCAGAATGACGAATTGAAGATGGCTGCCGATGTTGCAATAGAAAAGAAAGATCTGAGGGAAATTTTGAAATATATCTTATAATTTTCTGATTTTTCTTATTGCGTCATTTAGCGATTTTTTATTGTCATATTTTTCAATAATTTTCTTTAATTCCTTTCTATCGTATTTTTTATATTGGCTTATTATTTTGATTAATAAAGGAATTGCCCTTGTTATATTGTCAATTATGCTTATTGTTGCTTTTTGTGCAGTTCTGGACAATGGATTCAAATCTATAGTAATGATTTTCTTGCCGTTCTTGATAAGCGCTTCTGCCCTATCGCCATCTTCCAATGGCACTAAAACGACATCTGCCAGCAAAATTCCATTTGGATTAACAAATTTTCTGTTTGATTCAAGATATTTTATTTCATATTTTCTATCTGGCAATAGAACATTTTTCGCTCTGAGTTTCTTTAAATAATTTTTTATTTTAATTTCTCTCTGTTTGGATGCATGGAATATATTAACTTCTAATGGCGCACTGGTCGAATTTGATAATTGCACTAGTTCTTTTGGCGCTAATGCGGCAATATTCCCATTAACAGAAATGATTGGATGCTTTGCAACTAATAATAATGCAACAGCAGCCTCAATTGACTTTTTCGCAAAATCATTAGTTTTTTCTCCCAACAAATAATCAAATGCCTCTCCTCTTCCATGCGCTATCAACCCATGAATAGAGGTTATGCCCTTTTCAACTCCTTTTACTATTAAATCTCTTGTCCTTAATGAATTAT
>CAZLGX010000014.1:0-12136 GCA_964559395.1 uncultured Methanosarcinales archaeon | reverse complement strand
GTGTTCAAAAATACTTTCTGAACTCGGCGCTCTAACCAGCCTGAGCTATGGGCCCGATAAGAATTAGGATATTTAACAGCAATTTAAAAGGTTTTCTACAAATGTTTGTATTGGATATTAAATCAATTTTTAATATTTTAATTTAATGCATTTGTTAAATGAAACTAAAATCTTTTACCCAAACTTAGCCTCCCTCGACAATCCTTCAACAGCCACTCTTAGCTTTTCAAGATGCCTTTCCAAATCCTGCCTAAGTTCTTTGTACTCTTCTGCGCAAAGCGGATGATTGTCTTTCTCGGCATCTCTTATTGCGTGTCTTTCCAGAAAACTCACAAGCACAGAAATCCTGTACAAAAGCTTGGTTTTGTCATAATTGCAGTTGCAAAGCATTGAATCACCTCTCTTTTTGCAATCATTTTCTTTTATTTTATATAAACTTTTCCATAACATATTTATATAAGTTAAACAAAGAATTTTAACGAAAAGAGATGGCTAAGATAAGATATGATAAATTTATTTTGTTCTTATTACTCATAGCAGTGCTTTTTATCGTAACCAGTTGCGCAAAAGCAGAGTGCAAGACAAGTTCTGATTGCGCGTCAAGAATATGCGCTGTTTCAAAATGCGAAGATAAGAAATGTGTTTATACCCAGCAAAATAACTGTTGCGGCAATAGAATAAACGAAACCATAGAAAGCGGAAGACCAGGCAATAAATGCACATGCCCACAGGACTATGGAAAATGCGAAGGCAAAGCCAAAGTGAAGATAGGCTCTAGAATCGAAAACTCTGTTTATGCCCACTATTACTGCGACTACAACAGCCAGTGCGTATTAGGGGTAGAGAAAAAGGATGTGCTGCCTCAAAATGTGCTGGACATAATCAATACCGGATTTTTCAAGGCAAGTTCTATTTTAAAATACAGCAAGCCGTTTGACATGAACAGAGATGTTTTTGAGATAAAAATAACTTTGGATGACACCCATAAGGATTTGGTTTTGCCTGTGAAAATCACTGGAATAAAAATTCTCTTTAAGGGTGACTTTTCAAGATCTGAGCTTCTTATAGCCGAGAAAAACTTTGAGAATCTGCTTAATAACATAGGCGAATCAACAACAATAAATGTACCTCTTAATTTGGGTTATAAGCCTCCGGAGGTAGAGGAAGCCGGCGTGCTGAAATATACTGTAGACTACAGCTACACAAAAAGGGTTCCTTCAGGCCGAACCCCAACCGGAGATACAATCTACGCAGAAGAAGTAGCAAGAGAAAAATTTAATTCTCCAACAAAGCAGGTTTTCTTCGTAAGATCAGAGTAAAATGATAAATAAAAAATCTCTGGAATTGTCTCTTAACTTTTTGGTTATTATTATAATTTCAATAACGATATTCGGTTTAGGAATATACTTTATATCTAATTTGGCGCAGGAAGCTGAAGACTTGCGAGAGCTTACACTTGCGCAAATCGATGAGCAGATAAGGGATTTGACTTGCGAAGGCTCTGACCGGATTTGCATGTTTGCTGAAAAAATAAAGATACAAAGAGGAAAAGTCGGATATTTCGGAATAAAGATATTGAATATACTTGATTCAGAAAATTTTCAAGTTGTCGTTAATCCATCAAGCCCTCTGGGCTACAAAAGAGACAACTCGCCAATTGCAGGCCCAGAATTAATAATCAATCCCAAGATAAGACCACCTATATATATAAAAAAAAATGAAGACAAGACAATAGGAATAGGCGTTCAAGTCCCTCAAGACGCTCCAATAGGCGGTACTTATATAATAAACGTTGAGATAAGAAACAGCGGCAATCTTTACGTGCCGCTTCAAAAATTATATGTTGAAGTGTCTTAAAAATTATGCAGCTTTTACAATCTCAGCAAAGCTTTTTGCGCTCAAGGAAGCATTGCCAACTAAAGCGCCGTTGATGTTTGGCATTGATAATAATTCTTTTGCATTTTCAGGCTTTACAGAGCCACCATAGAGGATTCTTGTGTTTTTTGCTGTTGCAGAGTCAAAGATTTCCGCAATAAGCTCCCTTATGAACTTATGCATTTCCTCAGCATCTTCTTTTGTTGCAGCCTTGATGTTGGGGTTGCCCCTGCTTATTGCCCATACAGGCTCGTATGCAACATTTACCTTTGCCATCTGGCTTTTGCCTATGTTTTTGAGGCAGTTTCTCAATTGGCTTGAAACTACGCCTTTTGTTTTTCCATTTCTTCTCTGCTCAAAATTCTCGCCGACACACAATATCGGGCTTAAAGAATGCTTTAATGCTGCAATAACCTTTTTGTTTATCAATTCGTCATTTTCATTAAAAAATTCCCTTCTTTCAGAATGCCCTAAAATCACATATTCGCAGCCGACATCCTTAAGCATTAATGGGGAAATATCGCCGGTGTAAGCTCCATAATCTTCAAAGTGCATGTTTTGCGCTCCCAGCTTTATGCTTGATTTCTTCACCTCCAAACTGACAGCTTGAAGCGCTGTAAAAGGCGCGCATATCACAATTTCAGCATTTTTAACACCATTGACCAATTTTCTTAATTCTTTGGCTGTAGAAACAGCTTCTTGAAGGGTTTTGTTCATTTTCCAGTTCGCAACAATTAATTTTTTCATTTGGAATTTTGTAAGGATTTAATCTTCAATTACGATTTTAATTTCAAAATCTGCGACCTATGTCACTGCAAACGCGATAATATAATGTCGGACACAAATAATTGATTATATAATGTCGGACACAAATAATTGATTAAATAAAGAAAATCTGTGAGATGCGAGTGAGCTCGTTGCGAACTCGCTCACAATTGTCAGATTTTCTAAGTTACTCATATAATTCGTAACAATAGTTGTGTCCGCCGAATATGTCGGAAATCACCAAATATATAATAATAATTGTTGTGATTTCCGAGCATGCTCAAAAATTCCATTATGTCATGAAAATGCAATGCATTTTCAGGATCCCGAAAATCTTTGATTTTCGCGATATTCGTAACTTGGAATTTTTGACATAGTGTCGGATAAACATTGCTCATTTATTTACTTCCGACACTATAGGTAACCCGCTTACTACTTCTCTGCTGTCTCTCCTAGCAATCAAGCACCACTTGCCATATGGAGTACCCATTTGACTTTTGAATGCGCATGGGTCTCGTATTTTATAATGTTTTGGATATTGTATAAAAAAACAACTTAAACCTTTATTTAATCTTTTTGCTTCTAACTAAAAGAAATGCACCAATTATCATAAAAATAAAGGAGACAATGGCTACAAATTTCGCTATTCTTAGCCCTAAATCCATGAATAGTCTTTCCGGATATATTTTAACAATAATCTCGCTTTCAGGGTCAAAAGCGTACGTCCCAGCCTGGAAAAAGAATTTATGGAACGATTCGAATGAATAAGAAAAATTGGAATTGATTAATAAAAGCAGCAGAACTGCAATTGCTACAGTTAACAATCCGCCAAATAGCAGTATCTTGCCAATGAACTGCTCCAAATCACCTCTCTTTTCCATTTTCCTGGCTGATAGAATGATTAATATACCGACTAAACTTATTAATAAATAAAGAGCTGCTTTGGACAATAAAACTAGCTTTCTTACATCATGAAGATGCCTTTTTTCCCTGTCATTAAAACTGTTGGAAAGATAATCGCTTTCCCCTTTTATAAAATTCATAACACTTTTGTGCAGCTCAAGAGCTTCGGGTACATTCGCTTGCACACCATATTTCAAGAACTCTTTTTTATAGAATGAGTCATTAAAACCCGCAAGCTGGATTTCTGAAAGAAAAATCATGAACGGCGCAAGAATTATTAATAATATCTTTAAAAGCTTCATCGCTTCCATATTAATTATCCATTACAATTAGCTTTTTCTCTTCTTCAATTGCTTTTTTTATTGCATCCTCGATACTGCTTTTGTCTTTCTTCTTTGTTTCTTTTTTGGATTCATCCCTGTGCTCTGCAAATAACTGCTTTGCTGCCTTGAAAGATATGTCATCTTCCTTGATTTCCTCCGTGTTTTTCTTTTCTTCTTCAGGCTCCTCGAACATTACATCTTTTTTATCTTTATCTTTTGTGTCTTCCTTTCTCATGTAGTCAGAAGACAAATTTTTTTCAGAGCCATATTTCTGCTCGTGATAATCCTTGCCTTCCTTTTTGTCTGAAGGCAACATGCTGCCATATTTTGAAGACTTGTAGCCTTCATGGATGTTCCACTTGTCCTCGTCCCATAATTTTGTCTTGTACATTGATGTTTATGATGCAATCAGCCCATACCAAACGGGTTTTTTTATTTTATAGCCCCTCTTGATGAGCATGTCAGCTTCCCTATTGTTTCTTTCCAGAACCATGGCTTCGAACTCAAAGTCCACAGCCAGCTCCTCCATATCCAAAAATTTGTTTATGTATTTCATTCTCGGCACCCTTTTTAAATCTTTTGTTTTTTGTTACCTATAAGTAACTAAGTTTATGCCTTAGCTAGGATTAAGTCTATCTTGCTTCGGAGGCTGGCTTCACCTGCTGCTCCTATGATCCTGTCAACTTCCTTTCCATCGCTAAATATAATCATGCATGGAATGCCTCTTACATCATACTTCACAGCAATTTCTTGGTTACCATCAACATTCAGCTTTGAGAATTTGAGCTTGTTTGCATACTCATTTGACAGCTTTTCCAGAATAGGACCGACTATCATGCAGGGTCCGCACCAGGGTGCCCAGAAATCAACCAAAATAGGAATTTTGCTTTGCAGGACTTCCATCTCAAAATTGTCTTTATTTATATCCATCATTTTGATTAGCAGAGTTCATTTATCTTATTTAAATATATTTATCTGTAAATCAAAAACCTTTTCCTGTCGCTGTCCATGTCAATAAATGAGTCGCATTCATCCTTTAAAGCGCCCGAGCACGATTTTCCAAAGGCAACAACCTCTATCCTGCACCCTAAAGCGTGCCTTAGATGCCTAACCAAAGGAACATAATCGCCGTCGCCGCTTACAATCACTATAGTATCCAGTTTTGGTGCCAGTTCAATCGTGTCCATTGCCAAGCCAATGTCCCAGTCACCTTTCTTGGCGCCTCCTGCAAAAATCTGCAGGTCTTTTGCCTTTACCTCATATCCTATCTTGTCCAAAGCGTCAAAGAAATTCTGCTCTTCCTTAACATCAGCCTTTATGACATAGGCTATTGCGCGTATTAAGCTCCTGTTTCCAACAGCTGCTTTCAATATCTGCATAAAATTGACTTTTGCATTGTAAAGGTTTTTTGCAGAGTAATACATATTCTGCACATCAACAAAAACTCCAATCCTTTGATCCTTGAAATGAGCTCCCATCAAATCACCCTGCTGCATGTATTTTTTCTGCAAAGCCGCAATTATCGCAATATATCTCGTTATTTTTGACGCTCAGGCTTAATTGCCCGCATCTCGGGCATTTCTTGACGACAGAAAACTTTTGGGCTTTCTTTTCATAATACGGCTCATCATGATTCATTATTTATATTGATTTGATTCTTGTATATAAAGGTATCGCGGATTCAAAATTCGCTGACCTTTATATTAGAAAATTTTTAATTTCTTTATATAAATGTTGCTGAAAAAAACTTAAAAGCCTCACAACCAGCAAAAAATTTTTAAACAAAGCTAATTACCTACGTATTAAGTGTAAATATGGCGAGTTTAATTCATCATGGGTCATCTGGATTAGATGCTTTAATGAAACGGTGGGCAGAAAGGGCTATGCCTCATACAGTTAGTGTAAATTTGACGCCTATTGATATTAATAGGTACAGACTTTTTGATGATATGCACAGACTTTTTTATGAGCCTAGGAGTGCTGCTCTTTCTTCTGTTGGCCATGAATTACTTGTGAAGTATGGTCTTAACCCAATAGGTATTGGTGGTTTCCTGGGTCAAAGATTTGCAGTAAGAGGTCCTATGATTGGCGGTGATCCGAGGGCTGATCACTATCGCCATGAATATGTATTACCTGAACCTACAGCTCCACATTATAGAGCTTTTTTACGAGAAGCACTAGAGTTAGACGGAATAAATGGGCTTACATTATTAGCGACTTCTGACGCTTTAGAAACAATCTTGTCGTCAGGTGCGTTAAGCAGTGTTGAATTAAGACAAAAAGTTCGCAATCCGGATTTACCTCAGTATACAGAACCAGAGCAAATAATTTCTCCTGCTCCTTTATTGTATTTAATTGCCGAAATGAACGGCAAACCTATGTACATGATACGGTCAACAGAATTAACTAGTTAGATGTATTGCTAAGAAATCTAGCACCTTTATCTTATAACCTCGTATTCCTTCACAATAATCCAAGTGAATATTAGCAGTATTATAGCCCCTGCAACCATCCATGACAGGCCAATTTGTAGTCCTTCCTTGAACATATTGTATAAGCCAAACGCCATTATGCCAAATCCAAGCCAAAGGAATTTGTCTAAAACAAGTTTCATTATTTCGAATTCCTGCTGTTCTGATAAGCGTCTTTTCATTGTCAGCCCCTCACCACAATAAAAAAGTCTTTTGAATCATAGACTTCGCCAGTAATGTCATCAATAACTTCAAAATTCAGGAAATATGAGCCGGATTTAGGTATAGAAGATGGAATTGTCAATCTGACATTCCTAACAGATGATTCTGCAGGCAGCAATCTATATACTTGACTCTTAGCATATTGGAACCAATTATCTATATTTGATTGTGGGTTTCCGTCAGGATCTGATATGCCGGTAAACCTCATAGTATAACTTAATTCGCTGTCTTTCTTGTTTCTGATGCCGATAGTTAATACTTGTGATTTGCCCTTGTCAATCTCTATCTCGGTCCTTGAAAATGAGAGTTTCTTGTCATTTTCAATCAAATCATCTAATATCTTTTGTTTTACCTGTTCGCTTATTTCCTCCCGTATAGTCTCTAACCCTCCAAACTGCTTTCTGATGAAAGTAAGCCCCAGGCCGAGAAGGGTCATAGCAAGAACTACAATTACAATAGCCTGTATTGAAATTTCTAAAGAAGCCTTTTTGTTAAATCTCAATCAATTCACCTCTTTTTCCCAGCAACGATTAGTAAAATATACTTTATACTACTGATTTATAAAGTTTTCGATAGGGAATTTTGAAATTTATCAATTTTGTCAAAATTCCCTTAGAGAACTTTGAATGAAAAATATAAAATAATGGGTTCAAAGTTCTCCATAGCAACATTTAAAAATAACCGAAAAATTCATTTCTCATATGGCAAGAATAAGAAAATTCGTGGCTTATAGAAGACTGAAAAGACCTTACACAAGAACTTCTAAATTCAAGTCAAAGTCTTATATCAAAATGACTCCAAACCCAAAAGTTGTCAGGTTCAACACAGGCGACCCAAATAAGGACTTTGAATGCACCCTAAACTTGATGTCCAAATCAGAATTAAACATAAGGGACAATGCCTTAGAAAGCGCAAGGCAAACCTCAAACAAGCTGCTTGAGTCATTTCTTGGATTAAATGGCTTCCATATGCAAGTTACAGTCTACCCTTATCATGTATTAAGAGAGCACTCATTGGCATCAGGTGCAGGCGCTGACAGGTTCAGCTCAGGCATGGCGCACCCTTTTGGAAAGCCGATTGGCGTTGCAGCAAGGGTCAGAAGAGGACAAACAATATTTCAAGTCAAGGTCAACAGGCAGAATTTGGCACTAGCAAAGCAGGCACTTGAAAGGGCTTCTAAGAAATTGCCATGCTCATGCACGATACAGGTCTTGCAGAAAAAATAGCTTTAAATATGACTTAAACATTTTTCTTTAGCATGTCGCTAACAACTTATATGAATTCAATCAAAATGCAGCTGGGATTGAATCCTTCCAACAAATTTTTCTATGGCCCATATTTTGACTCTTTGGTTATATTTGCTATATTTTTCATCTTGTCAAAATTAGTTGTTTTTATTTCGAAAAAAATAATACTCTCATTAACCAAGAAAACAAAAACAAATATAGACGATTTGATTGTTAATAAAACAAACAAGCCTCTGTCATTCATCTTGCTGCTGGTAGGTGTATGGCTTGCGCTTTTTCCTCTTAATATCAAACAGTTTTGGCTGGGCATATCAGAGCACGTCATCGGTTCTTTAATTGTTATATTATTCACTTACATAGTTGTTGTAGTAGTCGATATTATCATAGAAAATTGGTTTGCAAAACTCGCAGAAAAAACAGAATCCACCTTAGTTGACGAATTGCTTCCGGTCATCGAAAATTTTTTTAGGATAATTACTGTTATTATATCCATTCTAGTTATACTTTCTATATGGGGCGTTGAGATAGGCCCGTTGCTTGCAAGCTTGGGAATTGCCGGCATAGCTGTTGCATTTGCATTGCAGAGCACCTTAGGAAATATTTTTGGCGGCATATCCATAATACTTGACAAAAGCGTCAAAGTTGGAGACAAGATTAAGCTGGATGACAACACGATGGGGACTGTTTTGAGAATTGGCTTGAGAAGCACCAAAATACTAACGTTTGACAATGAGCTGATGACAATACCGAGCGGCAAGCTTGCGGATTCGAAAATATTGAACTTTTTGCAGCCAAATCCTGTTGTAAGAGCTGCAATTGACTTTGGAGTTGAGTACGGCTCTGACACTGCAGAAGTCAGGAAGATTGTTTTGGATGTGATAAGGAAAACACCTCATGTTTTGAAAGAGCCAGAGCCAAAAGTCTTGATGATTGAGATGGCGGATTTTGCGCTTAAATTTAGAGTTCTATTTTGGGTAGGGGAATTCGACAAGAAGTTTGACACAAAAGCTCTCGCGACAGAAGAAATTTACAATGCATTGGTTAAGAATAAGGTAGGAATACCATTCCCGACAAGAACGGTTTATTTGAGGAATGATAAGTGATTATTGTCTTAGTATTTCTTTTACAATATTATACACCTCAGGATAAGCGTCAATGTTCAGCAATTCAGTATGCAAGGATTTGCCGAAGAGCCTTCCGCAACTTCCATTGACATATTGCAATTGGGCATACTCTGTTTTTGCATTTTCTGAAAGGACTATACCATCTCCGTCATTCGAGTCCATCACACATCCCTGGCCGATTATCTCATAAATTTTTGCGATGCTTTGCTGCGTTAAAGGATCATTCAATTTATTCAGGAACAAGCTTCCTTCGAGCATGTCCTGGCATTCCCTGTTTTCTCCGATAAATCCGCAATAATTTGCAACGCTTCCTCTTATTCCTTTATTTGGAGTAGCAATCATTATCAGCTTATTTACATAACTGTCTCCGAAAATCTGCATGTATCTTCTTGCAACTAAGCCCCCCATTGAATGCGCAACTATATTTACTTTTGGCTTATTTGTTCTTTCTTTCACTATTTCAATAATCTCTTTTAGCCGTATGGCGTAGGTGTCTATATTCTCGCTTTTGGTAGGCACAACTATGTATTTATCGTTTTTCCTGAATGCGTCATAATAATAACTTGCTTTTACAGTCACTGGTTTGCCTGAGAGACTCCAAGTTCCAATCTCGACATAATCATTTTTTGAGTACAGAGACACTATGCCTGCGTTCAAATAGCCATCTTCCTGCAGCCTTGACTGGAGCTTGTTAAAGGAGTCTAGTGAATATTCTGGCGAATTTTCTTTGACAAGAGAATGCCCGTGCAATAATATCACAGGAAATGTTTTTGGATCGTTTCTGCATGAGTCGTCTGCGCAGCACGGGTTGCAATCGTTAAAAACGCAGCATATAGGCGGATTGTCAGTTAAAGCAGTGTCTATTTTTGGCGCAACTTTATATGTTATATTTGTGCTTACTCTCTGTGGCTTGAAGACCTCTGTTTTCGGCTCTAGATTTAGCTTTGAGCATTTATCTAAAAGCATATATTGCTGGGTGGATAAATTAATCCCAGAAAGCAAATACAACGATAGGTTTAAGGATTGGTTGTAGCTTATTTTCAAAATATTTGAACTGTTTTTCGGCAAAACTGATTCTGCAATATCAATTATCTCTTTGCTAGTTTTATTATATGAACTTATTTCTTCAAATGAGCTGTAATACGAATTGTTTATTTTTCTTATTGCATTATCTTTGAATTCATGTGCGGTGCTCAGGAAAGATTCTTCTGCCTGGAAACTTATGTTATTGCTTGCAATAATATAAGAAGATTCATTGCGTATATTGGAGTGCTTAGCATCCAATCCTAAAATATTTTCACAACTCGATTTTATCAGTAAAGTATCTGGATAAATGTCAATGAGTTGGGAAGCATAGTCAAAGATTTTGTTGATTGAAATATTCTCTTGGCAATCCTGCCTTAGGCTGCAGATCAGATTATTCTGAAATTCATTAGCGTAAGCAATTTCAAAGAATAGTTTGGCTGAAGGTAGCTTTAATTTCTCAATTAATTCCAATTGCTGTTTTTTCACTGCTGATATGTCATTTGCTAATTTAGTGTAATTGTCAAAGGTGTTATTAACAACTTCGGAATAAATTGTTTTCAATTTGTTTGAGCTTATGTACAGGTCATAGGTAAATTCCTCGCTTTGAATCGCATTTACAAAACTTTCAAGCTGGTTAAGGTTTCTAGATAAGCTTTCCAATTCTTGCAGAATGTTATTATGCAGCTCGGCAATGCCTTCAATTTTATTATTCAGGCTTGTAGCAGATTTTCTTATATAATCAACTTTCACAAAAAAACTGTGATTAAAAAGAGAGCTTAATTTTGCATATTTCTCAACAGCCCACAGGCTTCTTAGGTTTTCTACTGATATTGCTGTATTGTCGTATTCTCCATTGATTTCTATTTTTTCCTTTGAAAGGGTATTAAGGTTTATTTTATGCGCCAGCTCAAAATATTTTTGGTTTAATTTTTGCAGCTCCATATCTGCATCGGCCAAAGCAAGAAGCAAGTTTGTTAGGTTTTTCCTTAAATTCTCTTTTAGCACTTTTTCTTCCTCTGTCAAGTCGTAATTTACAGTGATGAAGGAAGTCCTTGTAATTTCAGGCTTGCTTGTCAGGCACAGCAAAGTCCATATGCTGTGGCATTTTACCTCAAAGCTGTATATGTCCTGGCCTCTTCCAAGCCTTTTAACGCCTAGATCGTAATTTTTTTTGAAATGCTGATCTTTCTTCAATTCAACATCCCCAGCTTCCAATATCTCATTCCTGCTTCTGTCAACAAATTTATACTCGCATGCAGTCCTGCACTGCGCGGAATTATAGGCAGAAACATCAAATTCTATATTTGTTTTGTTTCCATAATAAAGGTTAAAAGATTTTTGTGCAGGGGTCAGGCTGACAATAAGCTCGTTGCCCAATAAAAAATTTATTTTCTGGTTGAACACAACCAATAGGTATACAACTAATAAAGTAATTATAACAACAATTACAGCGTCATATTTTTTCCAGAATGATTTTTCTTTCTCCACAATTAGTTTATTTATTCTGGAAGGTTAAAAAGGTTTTGAAAATTTTCAATTTTCAAAGCCCAGCAAAGCTTCGCTTTGCGCTGGTTTCGAGGAAAATTAGGGCATGCCTGTCATACGCCCTGAGCGAATGCGAAAGTGCAACGGGGTTGCTGAAAGCAAAGTTTTTGAGTCGGCTGATCAAGAACGTAGTTCAATCACATAAAAGAATGAAGGGCAAGAATTAGTTAAGGCTAAATGGTAATCCAAGATAATCTGTAGGTATATCACGGCCAGGCTTAGCTCTTTCTACTTCTCTCTGAGATTCTTTAATAGATTCTATTGCTTCTTCTGATGATTTATCGACAATTATTTCTAAATCATCTCCAAGCCTACAAAATTTGGTGCCACTTTTATCAATATCTGATATATGGCTAACACCTGTAGCCCTATAATTACCACCAAATGTTGTTGCTAAGACTATATGATTTAATCCACCCTCAACATATTTCCTATCATTTGGATCAAATCTCAATACTGCTAGAGATATCTTGCCATCAACACCCAACGCATTAATGATCCTTAAGTCATAACTTCTGCCTTGATATTGAGCAGATAAGAAAACTCCAATTTCTAGGTTAAGTTCAGGATTAATTATAAAACTTTTCCTACCAGTGATACCCAATTCATTTGGCATGTAAATTGAGATAATTTTG
>CAZLGX010000013.1:2083-12222 GCA_964559395.1 uncultured Methanosarcinales archaeon | reverse complement strand
CACAAACATTTAAATAATTCCTTTAAAATAATTTATCCATGGTAAGCAACGGTCTTCTTGATGAATTGAATACTTCAGATATTGCGCACTTCAAGAAAGATTTTACACAAATGATAAAAGTTGGCGCGGAGATTGACAGGTACTGGGAAGGGCACCAACATGACTTGGACACATTTATTCCGAAATTCGAGAAGTTCGCTGATAAGTTCAACAAGAAGTACAAAGGCATAAAAATCAGGACAAAAAAGACTATTGAGTCATTTAAGGTCAGAATTTTTGTCAAGTCAAGGGACATTAAAGAGTTTATTGCAGATTCAGCAGCGAAAATCCCAGGGCTTAAGTCTGTTGGCAGAACGAATTTCAATCAAGTTGAGGTAAATGACACAGATAAGTTCGCAAGATTTTTGGATTCAATGCTGGACACGGCTTATTTGTCCTATATGGATCCTGAAAGCGGCACCAGCACATTTGTGGCTGCGCTTGACAGGAAAGAAAAAATGATTGAAATAATATCAAACCACGTTGAGATGATGAATGAAAATTCCGCGGCTTTCAAAATATGCGCTTATTACGCAGTAAAAGATGGTTTTGACAAAAAAATCGAAGTTTATGGCGATGCAAGCACTTTTGGCTTTTCCAATCTGCTTGATGAGATAGAAAAAAGGGAGTGGTTTGACAAGTTTAATCCAAGGTATTTGGAGTAATAGACTAGTTATCATATACTTATCTAATGTCTTTCCTAAAGTCTTTTAAAGAATATCCAATATCTATATCTTCTTTTTTCATTTCTTATCCGCCCATCGGCAACCTGCCTCCAAATTTCTTCATCATTTTAGCCATGTCACCTTTGTTGCCTTTAAACATCTTTACTAATTTCTTTGACTGCCTGTATTGCTTCAGCAACTCTCTAACCTCTGATGCTGGAATTCCGGAGCCTTTTGATATCCTTTCTATTCTAGAGCCGTCAACTATTTCTGGCTCTTCCAATTCCTTTTTAGTAAAACTATTCATTACGATTTTCCAGTGCTTTAATTTCCCCTCCTGAACTTGCAGCATTTCTTTCGGCAATTTCAATTGACTGAAGCCAGGAACCATCTCAACCAATTGGCTTAAAGGCCCCATTTTGGACATTGCTTCCATCTGCTCGTATAAGTCTATTAAATTAAATTCTCCTTTCAAGAACCTTTTTCCCAAGTCTTCTGCTTCTTCGACTTTAATGACTTCTTTTGCTTTTTCCAACAGTGCTTCCAAATCGCCCATTCCCAAAATTCTTCCAACAAATCCTTGCGGGTTGAATTGCTCCAAATCGTCAATCTTTTCGCCAATTCCGATGAATTTGATAGGAGCCCCTGAAACAGCACATGCTGTTAAAGCCCCGCCGCCTCTTGCTGTTCCATCCATCTTTGAGACAATAATCCCTGTTATGCCGCAGCTCTTATGGAACTGTTCTGCTTGTTTTAGAGCAGCTTGCCCTATGTCAGCAGAAATGACAAGAAGATTTTCACTTGGAATGATTTTCCTGTTAACTTCTTCTATTTCCAAAATCAAATCTTTAGATAAGGCATCTCTACCAGAAGTGTCAATTATCAAAACATCGTAATCATTGAATTCATCTTTATATTTATCCCAAATCTCAACTGCATCTTTTTCTTTCTTATCAGAAAAAACTTTTACATTCGCATGCTTTCCAACCTGCTCAATCTGCTCCATAGCGGCTGGTCTGTGAACATCCAAGCCAACCAAAGCTACTTTGAAGCCTCTCTTAGTATAGAATTTTGCTAATTTTCCTGCACTGGTCGTTTTCCCAGAACCGAAGAGACCGACAAGCATTATCTTGAATGGCTTTTGATGAATTTCTACCTTGTGCGGTTCTTTACCCAAGAAATTTACTAATTCCTCGTAAACAACATTGATAATTTGCTCTTTTTTTGTCAATCCTTTTGGCGCTTCTTCATTCAAAGCCCTTTGCTTTATTTTTTCTGTTAAATCAAAAACAAGCTTTACATTTACATCCGACTGCAACAACGCCCTTTGAATGTCCTTAATTAACTCGTTAATCAGCTTTTCATCTACAAAAAGTGATTTTGCTATTTTGGATAAAGTGTTTTTCAGCGAGTCGGATAGCTTGTCTAGGACCATTTCATTAATCTTTATCTATATGTATCAGTAATTCTTTAGAAGATAACGGCACTAAATCGGCGTGTGGGTTTTTGCCTAAGTTTCTTGTAATATCTACAGGTATTCTAAAAACATAGTTGTCACCATCAAAACTTAAAGATTTTCTGATTTTGTAGCCTTCCTGTCGCATCGCCTTCGAAAGCGCCAAAGCGTGGCCTAGCTTCTTGGCTTCCTCGAAGTTTAAATATTCTTTCCTGCACTTCCCACACTTGAATACCTTCAGTCTAACGCTGACGAACCCATCAGGCAGAGTCATCATTGTTTCTTCCAGACGCATCTTCCTGTTGCAACCGTCGCAGTACATTTTCCTGGCTCTGAATGCATCTTTATGGAACGTAAACCGCACGCTTTTCAGTTTTTCCAAATCCAGTTCTTCTCCTTTCATTTTTTAAATCACCTCGACAGTTTCTTGTACGACTTAATTTGCCTCCTCGATGAAGGATACGCTGTGACAACGTCAGCCACCTTAGTCCTTCCGTTATAGCTGAAGAAAATTGTCAGGTAGCGATCGGCAAGCCCAATCGCGACATATTGATTCCCTCCTACTCTTTTAAATACAGGCCTGTCCTCCATTAGAGTTCTCTCAACTTCCTCAGGAAGAACCGCGTGCTTCTCATATATCTTTGCTACAACTCCTGGCTCTATTCTCACAATCTGTATCAGCACGCATACTCACCGTACTATTTCCGTAGGAATAACTTATATATAAATGTTTCTTTCGGCTTTAAAAATCGCTTAGCTTTTCGAGGAACATAAAATAAGAATAAGAAAATGGTTTATGAAGATTTGGTAAAATATTATTCTAGTTCTATTTTTGTTTCATTTGTTCTGATTGTATCACAAGCGCCCTTAACTGTTCGAATATAGCTACATCTCTCGGGTCACCGGCTTTCTGAATTTTATCATCATTTTTCTCGAGGTATCTCAAGATTATTTTGTCCATTACGTCATCAGGCAGTATCAAATCAAATCTTCTTTGAGAGTATAGTCCAGTCTCCTTCTGAATTTCATCAGCCGCCATAAGCATCAAGTCGATTTACGAGATAGACAATTGCGTGTAAATATCATACAATTAACGCAATTGTCTATAACTTCAACCCAATTCAAAACTATACAAAACTATTTATAAGCGATTAAATTATCAATTTCTTATGCCAAAAAAGAATTTCCTTTTATTATCATTGGAAGACGCCCAGATAAAGAGAATATCCAATGTCATAAGCAACGATTCTTGCAGAAAAATACTTGATTATTTGTCAAATCGTGATGCAACAGAATCAGAACTTGCTTCTAAACTTGGAATTCCAATTTCAACAGTGCACTATAACTTACAGCAGCTCGTTGAAGCTGGGTTAGTCAGTGCAGATGAATACCATTATAGCGAGAAAGGAAAAGAAGTAAACCATTACAGACTTGCCAACAAGTATATAATAATAGCGCCGAAAAAGGCTTTTGGAATTAAAGAAAAACTAAAAAGCATCTTGCCTGTTGTTTTGATTATAAGCGGCACAGCTTTAGTACTTCAATTTGTGAGCAAGTATCTTTACAAGCCAATGATTCCAAAAGTAGAGACTATGGCAGCAAAATCTGCTTTGATTGAAAGCGCATCGCTGGCACAGGATGCTGCTCAGGCTCAGTCAGCTATGCCAGAACCAAATATAGCTGTCTGGTTTTTCATAGGCGCCTTGTTCGCAATATTAGTTTACTTGCTGATAAGCGCATTAAGAAAAGACATCAGATAGATAACTTCAACCCGATTTGAAATTATCAAATCATATTTATATATGCTTTGCTTACCACATTTATGGCGACAAAAATGAAAACAAGGTCAAAAATTATCTTTAGCTTATTGGTTTTAGGCATAATCGCAGCTGCATGCGACGCAAATCAAAATCAAATTAATAGCTTTGAAGAATGCGCAAAAGCACGCTACCCACTTATGGAATCTTATCCAAGACAGTGCAAAACTAGCGACGGAAAAACGTTTGTTGAAGACATAAAAAGTAAGTTGGAAACCATAAAAACAAGAGTAGGCGATTTAAAGCTTGAATATGATGATAGCGTTGCAACATTAAGCGGCGTATTGCAAAGGTCAACTCCATGTGTAGAGTGGACCGTTAAAACTGCAGCAACACAAGACTTGCCTGTATCACAAGTCAATATGGAAATTTTCGATTCTAATAAAGGCGTTATTTGCATTCAAATGGTCGGCGAGCCGCAAGAGATAAAAGAAACCGTAGAAAATGTTTCAGAAAATACTAATTATGTTATTAAGTTTGAAGAGCAAGTAGTCTTTGAAGGGAAAATAGGTGGATAAGAATGAAGAACAATAATTTATTAATTATTTTGAGCATTATTGCAATTATTTTTGTTGCGTCATGCGAAACTAAAAAACTATCAGGCGAAATAACGCCATCTATAGACTTGAGCGAATTTGAAACAAGCCAAGGACTAAAAAAATTCTCATCAGCTGAAGAACTAAAGGAATTTTTAGATAAGAATATTGTTGGTTCCCAAAGAATTGGCGGAGATTTTTATGGCAGAGGCGCTGTTTTGTCAGTTGCAGAAGCTGCAGCACCATCTGCAAAATCTGTTGCTGCTGATGTATCTGCAGGAAGGGCTATTGAGTACTCGCAGACAAACGTTCAAGTTGCAGGTGTTGATGAAGCAGATTTTGTGAAAAATGATGACAAATATATTTATGTCATGACACAAAACAAATTAGTCATAGTTGACGCTTATCCAGCGGAAAATGCAAAAATTCTTTCAGAAACAAAAATCAAAGGAAATGCAAGAGATATGTTTGTAAACAAAGATAGACTTGTGATTTTTACTGACGACAATGCAGAAGTTCCTGTTTTTGAAGTATATGATTTTATCCCTAGGCCAAGATACACTCAAAGAACTCATGCTTTCGTCTATGATATTTCAGACCGAGAAAATCCTGAGCCTGTAAAGGACTATAGCTTGAATGGTTATTACCTGCAATCCAGAATGATAGATAACCATGTTTATTTTATAGTGCAGGAAGGACTGTACTATTATGGAAAGGTAATAGACGTGCCTGTTATAATGGAATCCTCAAGAATTATTGCAAAGCCGGAAATTTATTATTTTGATAATCCAGAGATAAACTACAATTTTAATACTATAGCATCAATTGATATTCTCTCAGACGAAGACGATATAAATGCAAAAACCTATATGATGGGCTGGACAAACACTATATATGTATCGCAAAATAATATATACATAACATACCAAAAAAATCTGCCGTATTATTATTACGAACAGCATAATGAAGAAAGGTTTTTTGATATTGTAGTTCCACTGCTTCCCTCAGATGCGCAAAGCAAAATCAAGCAAATTAAAGATGACAGTTCTTTAAACTCATACCAGAAATGGGACAAAATATCAACTGTGCTTGAAGAGATGTATAACAATATGGATGAGAATGAAAAAAGAAATCTTGTAGAACAGATACAAAAAGCAGTTGACGAATACGAAATAAAGTTAGAGGTTGAAAGAAGAAAGACAGTAATCCACAGAATAGGAATTGACAAAGGCAATATAGATTATGGAGCAAAAGGCGAAGTTCCCGGCTATTTGCTGAATCAGTTTTCTTTAGATGAGTATGAAAATAATCTAAGAGTTGCAACAACAACAGAGATTTGGGCAAGAGAATCTGTAATGTATAATAATGTATTTGTGCTAAATGAAAAAATGGAAACAATAGGCAAGCTGGAAGCGCTTGCGCCGGATGAAAGGATTTACTCAACAAGATTTATAGGAGACAGATTGTACATGGTAACATTCAAGAGAATTGATCCATTGTTTGTTATTGACTTGTCTGATCCAAAAAATCCAGAAGTTTTGGGAGAATTAAAAATTCCAGGATTTTCAGATTACCTGCATCCATATGATGAAAACCATATCATTGGAATTGGCAAAGAAACTGAGGGCAATGAATGGGGCGGTGTGTCTGTGAAGGGGGTGAAGCTTGCGTTGTTTGATGTTTCAGATGTGAAAAATCCAAAGCCAGTTGATAAATATGAGATTGGGGGAGCAGGAACTGATTCAGAAGCGTTAAGAGATCACAAGGCATTTTTGTTTGACAGGAACAAGAACTTGCTTGTAATTCCTGTGATAGAAGTCAAAGGAAAGCTTGAATATGATTCAAGATTAGGGTATTACAGACAAAGATATTGGCAAGGCGCTTATGTTTTTAATATTGATTTAGATGGTTTTGAAGTGAAAGGCAAAGTAACCCACAATGAAGGTGATGAAAACAGTGATTGGTACTGGTATGGAAGCCCGAATGCAGTAAGAAGAAGCTTGTTTATGGATGACGTGCTTTATACAGTTTCAGGAATAAAAATTAAGGCAAATGATTTGGATAACATTGATAATGAAATAAAAGAAATCAAATTGCCTTATGAAAAGGAGAGTTATCCATACCCAATCTATAAAGGCGGAGTTGAAGTAATTGAATCAAGAGCGGTTGAGTGAATTTTTTTATTTTATTTCTATTATAAAACAAGAATTAAATAATCTAAGTTGTTTCTTCCATTTATTTTGATGTTTAAAATGCTGAATATAAATAAAAATTTTATAGGATTGTTTTTGATTTCTTTAGCATCATTAATGCTGGAAATTTCTATGATAAGGTTCTTCTCAATAGCTCAATGGTATCATTTTGCGTTTATGGTGATTAGCATTGCTTTGTTTGGCATTGCAGCTTCTGGAACATTCTTGTTTATAAAGATTAACAAAAATAAAAGATTCTTCGAAGAGAAAACCGAAGTATATCCAAGCAAATTTAACAATTTTCTATTCTTTTCATCCATATTATTTTCACTTTCAACAATTATTGGATTTTTGGTAACAAACAATTTGTTTTTTGATCCATTCAAAGCGGTTGCAAACTCATGGCATCTTTTTGTGTTGATTTTATACTACATTTTTCTATCTTTACCATACTTCTTTTTTGGCTTAATTGCTGCATCCATTTTTTTAAAATACCCAAGGCAATCAGGCACTATTTATTTCTATAATATGTCAGGCTCTGCATTTGGCGTCTTACTTGCAATTCCATTTTTGAATCTTTTAAATGTGAGGATTATTTTGCTGATTACTTTGATTGGTTTGCTGGCTTCCTTGTTTTTTATGCACAGAAATAAATATTATTATATAGTATTACCATTAATTCTTATTAATATATTTTCATTTGCATTGAATTTAAATATAAATATCTCTCCGTACAAAGAGCTTAATCAAGCATTGGGTGTTCCTAATTCAGAATTGATCATAACTAAGTACAATTTTTTCTCCAGAGTTGATGTTGTTAACAGCTCATTTACAAGATATGCTCCTGGCTTAAGTTCCAAATTCAGAGGAAATCTGCCAGAACAGGTTGGAGTAACGATTGACGGCTCAAACATGAATTCTATTACAATGAATACAAATTTGGACTTTGGTGAATTCTTGCCAATGTCTGTTCCGTATCATCTAAAAGATAAACCAAAAGTATTAGTCATCAACGCTGGTGCTGGCTTGGATGTTTTGATTGGAATAAAGAATAAGGCTACAGTTACTGCCTTGGAATCTAACCCCATAGTTATTGAGTTATTAAAGACTAGATTCAAAGATTATTCCGGAGATATATATGATAAAGCAGAAATATATCTCGAGGAAGGCAGAAGTTTCGTCAAGAAAGGAAAAAAGTATGATATAATTATTCTATCTTTGGCAGGCAATGTGCTTAGCGGCCCTTCTGGAATTACAAGCTTATCGGAAAATTATTTGCTGACAGTAGACGCTTTCAAGGATTATTATGATGCGTTAACCGAGGACGGAATTATAGTTATTACTAGGTGGCTTTCTAATCCTCCAAAAGAAGAGTTAAGATTATTTTCACTGGCTTTGGAAATTGATAAAGATGGAAGAAAGATTGCAATGTTCAATTCATGGACAACGTTTACAATGCTGTTAGGGAAAAAAGACTTTGACGAGAAAACTATTAAGAAAATAAAGGATTTTGCTGAAAAAAACAGATTTGATATCATTTACTTGCCATCTGGCTTTGATTTTGAGCCAAACAAATATGCAAAATTTAAAGAAGCATATCATTATAATGCGATACAACAATTGTTGATGAATAGGAACCAGTTCCAGAAAGACTACTTATTTGATATATCTCCAGTTTATGATAATAGACCATATTATTTCAATTTCTTCAAGCTTTCAAAATTGTTTGAATTGAAAAGAATTTTAGGCCAGAGATGGAATCCATTTTTAGATCCAGGATTTTTATTGTTTGTTATTTTTGCCCAAGCATTAATCTTAGCTGGTTTGTTTATTTTTGTTCCTTTACTATCTAAAACTAAAACTAAAAAAATTAAAAATAAGAAATCACTGGTATATTTTTTCTCGATTGGAATGGGTTTTTTATTTATTGAAATTGTTCTTATCCAAAAATTTATTCTATTTTTGGGCCATACAGCTTATTCAATCTCTGCAATAATATTCTCTATGCTTATTTTTTCCAGCTTAGGAAGTTTATATTCGCAGAGAATTAGTGCAAAAAAACTGAGAAGAATAGTATTTATTTTATTTTTGATGGTCATTCTCTATTCTTTTGTATTAAACCTATTTGTCGATACTTTTATTGGACAGGACTTAGCACTGAAGACAATTCTTACATCATTTTTCGTTTTTCCATTGGCGTTTATTATGGGTTTTGCATTTCCACTTGGAATGAGAATTATTGATAATAAATTAGTGCCTTGGGCATGGGCTGTGAACGGTTCCGCATCAGTATTGAGCCCCATATTAGCAATTGTGCTCGCTTTGTTATTCGGCTACAATTTTGTTTTTATGTTGGCTGGAGTAATTTATTTTGTTGGAGTTCAGTTTTTAGACACATAAGATTATTTGTTCTTCTGAGCCTCTCCTGTCAACGGCACAAAGACAACTCCAGTAATGAATCTGGTTTCAAGCTCTTCTCCTTTCTTTGTAACTAATGTCAATGTCTGGAATTCTCTTGTGCTTCCTAGGGGAATTATCAGTTTGCCTTTATCTTTTAATTGCTCAATGAGCGGCGGTGGAATGTGATTCGCTGCTGCCGTTATTATTATTACATCAAAAGGAGCTTCTTCTTGCCAGCCAAAATAGCCATCGGCATTTTTTACGAATACATTCTTGTAGCCTTCTCTATTAAGCCTCTCTTCTGCATTTTTTGCCAAAGGTTCAATAATTTCTATGGTATAAACTTCCTTCACAAGCTCTGCCAGCACAGCAGCCTGATAGCCACTTCCTGTGCCTATCTCAAGCACTTTGTCATTTTTATCAACATTCAGCTCTTGAGTCATTAAAGCAACAATGTAAGGCTGGCTTATTGTTTGTCCATATCCAATAGGCAAGGGCCTGTCGTCATACGCATTTGCAACTAAATTGTCTGGAACAAACCTGTGCCTTGGCACTTTTTCCACAACAGCAAGAACTTTTTCATCATAGATGTCCCTAGCTTTCATATGGTTTTCAATCATGCTTTTTCTCGATTCATAGAATTCGTCTAAGCTTTGATTTTCAGTATATTTTTGAGAAGCATTTGTGTTGCTAGAATTTTTATCAATAATATCAATCTGGTTTACAAGCACCAAAATAATTAATATAACAAAAAGAAAAAATAATAATCTAATTTTATTTAACTTTTTCGATATTGCTCCCATTGAGGGAAGGAAGGAGGTTAATAATATAAAATTTACTAATTTTGTTTAATATTTATTAAGTGAAATTTCTATTAAAGTTTATAAATAATTAGTAAATCCATTAGGATATGCTCTATGACAGATTAGTAATTCCTCCAGAAATGATTAAGGATAGGCATCAAGGTGATGGAGTAATCATGCTTGTCCAACTTCCTTTTCGGGGTTCATTTAATGAAAGGTATATCTATTTCA
>CAZLGX010000013.1:0-1983 GCA_964559395.1 uncultured Methanosarcinales archaeon | reverse complement strand
AAAAAACCGAAGAGAACAACTCATAAGCTATAGTTCAACCTTAATTTTCTTCTCTTTAACATTTCTTAACACATTATCTAAAAACTCATCAACCTTCACATCAAAATGTACATTTCCGTCAAGAGTTCTTACTGCAACAGCTCCGTTCTTCTCTTCTTTCTCACCCACAGTCAAAATCAATGGAATTTTTTCAGACTGGGCTTCGAAGACCTTTTTGCCGATTGTTTCAGTTCTTGAATCAACCTCTACCCTTAGATTATGCTCGTCAAACTTCTCTTTTAATTTGTTTGCATAATCATTAAACCTGTCAGCAACAGTCAAAATCCTTATCTGCACAGGACTAAGCCACAATGGAAATTTTCCTGCATAATTTTCAATCAAGAATGCTATGAACCTCTCATGAGTTGATAGAGGGGCTCTATGGATTACATAAACTTCATTATTCTCCCTGTTGTCCTTGTCGGCATATTTCAATCCAAACTTAGTTTTTGCAGCAAAGTCAAGCTGAATTGTTGACATGGTTTCTTCTCTTCCAGTTACTGCTTTGTATTGAATGTCGACTTTCACTGCATAAAATGCTGCTTCGCCTTTTGCCTCTACAAATTTTACGCCATTTCTTTTAAGCACTTGTCTCACTATATTTTCTGCAAATTCCCAATTCTCAGGCTCATTAATGAATTTCTCCTTGTTTTCAGGGTCCCAAGTTGACAATCTGAAATAGTAATCTTCTAGTCCAAAAGTTTTATAGTAATCTACACAAAGCTTAATCACATGTTCAAATTCTTTCTCCACCTGGTCTTTCCTGCAGTAGATATGGGCATCATTCATGCTTAACATTCTGACCCTCAATAATCCAGCCAATACTCCAGACAACTCGTATCTGTGACATAATCCATACTCTGAAATCCTCAATGGCAAATCCCTATAGCTTCTTGACTTGTGATTGAAAATCAAGTGGTGATGCGGGCAATTCATTGCTTTTAGGTAATAATTTCCATCATCCAAAACCATTTCAGGAAACATTGACTCCTGGAAGTAAGGTATGTGCCCTGACTTTATGTAAAGCTCTTTCTTGCCGAGAATAGGAGTTGAAACTCTTTGATAGCCTGCTTTTCTCTCAGTTTCAATTGCAAAATTTTCTATCTCTCTCTTTATTATTTCTCCTTTAGGGAGCCAAATTGGCAGGCCCTTACCCACCAGTTCATGCGTCATAAACAATTCCAATTCTCTTCCCAATTTCTTATGATCCCTCTTCTGCGCTTCTTCCTGCTGCTTCAGATATTCATCCAGCTCTTTTTTTGTAGGAAACGCAACTGCGTAAATTCTTGTGAGCATTGGATTTTTTTCAGAGCCTCTCCAGTAAGCGCCTGCAATGCTTGTCAGCTTAAATGAATCTGGCTTAACCACTTTCATGCTAGGCAAATGACCGCCTTTGCATAAATCAGTATAATCACCTGACTTGTAAAATGATACTTTTTTCCCGCCTTTTGAAAATTCATTTATTAGCTCATGCTTAAATTGGTTATTTGGATATTCTTTTTTTGCTTCTGAAGCTGTCATTTCGTGCTTTTCAAACTTGTCCCATCTCGGCAAAATATCTCTCATTTTTGCCTCTATCTTCGGCAAATCATCTTCGCTTATCGGCTTTGAGAATTCAAAATCGTAGTAAAATCCATTCTCTATCGGCGGCCCAATTGTCCGTTTTGTATCCGGCCAAAGTTCCATTACAGCCGCAGCCAACAAGTGCGCCAAACTATGCCTCAGGCAGTCCAATCCTTCTTTGTCGTTTAAAGTAATAATTTGAAAATTTGCGTCTTCATTGATTGTGGCATCTAAATCTTTCAAAACGCCATTTATTCTGACGGCAACAGCGTCTTCTGCAAGCCTTTTTCCAATGCTTCTTGCTATTTCTGCAGCAGTTGCGCCTTTAGGGTAATCTTTAACGCTTCCGTCAGGCAATGTTATTTTGATGTGTGTCATTTT
>CAZLGX010000012.1:0-12382 GCA_964559395.1 uncultured Methanosarcinales archaeon | reverse complement strand
GCAGGAAAAGGAAGAGAAGGTAAATTCTGATTCTTTATTTTTTTTATTTTTATTTCAATTTTTTCTTGTTTTTATTCGATTTTTAAGGCAATTTTCTAATTGTATAAAAATTCGTCAATATATTTATATACTACTACTTAAGATATTATGATAATGAAGAGCTTTTTAACTCTGACATCATTCCTGCTCTTGCTAATAAGTAATGTATTTTCTCTTTCTTTCGCCGATTATCAAATCTATAGAACAGAAATCACAGAAATAAAATCGTCTGGAAATTTAAGCATAGAAAAAAACAAATTGGCCTATTCAGAATTTAACGGCCTCACACTTATCCCATTAACTGCAGTATATCTAAAAAGCGGCACAGACAATATTCTTTTTTGCCCTCCTCTTTATTTGAAAATTAAGAGTCACAAAAAATGTGAAATTGAGATTTATTTAAATAAAGAGGATACAATACGAGTAGTAGCATCAAATCTTATAAACATTTCAATATCAAAAGGGCTCATTAAAAGAAATAACAGAAGTATTGATTCAAATTTCCCAATTCATGAAATAGCATATGTAAATTACTATTATACATTAGAACCGATAAAAACTGAACTTCTTGATTTTAAAATAGAGGGCAGTGCAGAAGGTGAAAACTTTACGATTTATGGAAAAGTTATATACGACTATAGTCCGGCTGCAAATGCTGCATATGAAGAAAACGTTAAAAGATCTAGCAAGGAATGGTTTAAATGGCAAATCGAAGAAGACTTCAGAAGGCTCTTTAAGAGACTTTTTATACCATTAAGTTTGACAATTATTTTCTTTTATTACATTAGAAAGAAATATCGGGGGTAGTTTTTAGGATATTTAACAACAATCGCGTACCTTATTTTAATTCGCTAAACTCAATAACCTCTTGTTTATTTTTTAAGGCACTTTTGACAACATCCTCAAAATAAGGTATGCTTATTGGAGTTACAAATTTCGCGAAATTGCTTGTTATCAAAGCTTCGCCAATATCCAAAGAAGCTATGGTTCTATCATCATCGCTTAAATCATGAGAAGCGCTTTCTATTATGGCTTGCCTTTCAGGCTTCATTTCAATGCCCAAAATGATTTTTGTGTTCATATTGGCTAAAATCTCTCTTGGAATCAAAGAAGGCAATTGTGTTATTGCACATAAACCCACTTTGAATTTTCTGCCTTCTCTTGCAATAGTTGAAAAAATATTTGGGCCCACTTCCAAAACTTCTCTGCCCAAAACTCTTGGAGCTTCCTCTAAGACAATTGAAATTACAGGCCTTGAGTCTAAATTGCCGCTCATTTTGTAATGTTTATATTTATTAAAGATTTCATTTGCGATCAGGCTTCCAATCAACAATTCAACGCTTCCGGAAAAGCTTGATGTGTCAATAATCGCTATTTTCCCGTCTTCAAGATGTTTGCAAATGTCGCTTATTGTTGTGAAGCCAGAATTTAACTGGAAAATGCCATTGCAAAATAACTGGTTATTTTCAAACTCCAAATCAAGCAGATAAAGCAATCTTCTTTTCACAACAGCCAACGTGTCGGATTTAAAAGCGTCTTTGATGCTCAGGCTTTTTTCGAGAATAACTGATTCTATCCATTTATTGCCATATTCTTTGTAATACAAATTCAGGCATTGCCTTTGCGCATCGCTAAAGTCCACTACTCCCTCAAAATGATATGGTTTGATGACTTCAAGGTGTATCCTTAAAGTGTTTGTTCCAATAGGGGCGTTCTTTGAAGTGTAATAAATAATATTTTCTTTAAGGGGGTAGTCTTTCAGTCCGATTTTGTTTCTGCCATAGTATTCGTCGTGTGGATCTAAAACCAGAATTCCATAGTTTCTGCCGACTGCATTCCATAATAAGTTTGAAACTAAAATGCTTTTGCCTCTTCCAGTGGTGCCTGCTATTAAAATATGATGGGAAAAAACTTTTTCACCGTCAAGATAAATTGGCACATCGAGTGTCTTAGAGCCGCTTCGCAAACTTCCCAAAAATAAAGGGTTTTTTGGTTTTGCTAGAAAGGTTAAGTCATTCTCTCTTATTTCCCTTATTTCAGAAAAGAAATTTGGCAGTGATTTGGTTACAAAGGCATTTTTATCTTTTATTGTGACCAAAGTTTTCATCAAAGCAAGCATATAATTTCTAAGAGTTGGATCAAAAAGCTCATAATCTGTATTTTCTTCAAGCTTCATGCCTGAAATAAGCTCGAGATTTTGCTGAGAAATCTGGCTGCCGTAAATCAAATCATAAACCTGAAGCAATATTTTTCCGTCGTTTGAATCAGAAACCAGTAATTCGCCAATTTCCATTAATTGGCCTGATTTCTGCCTTGCGATTATCTTGCCAAACTCGCCAGAAATAACTTGTCCTTTAACCACAATACCACCCTAAAGTAAAAAATCGGAGAAGATATATAAAAGTTGTTATGCAATTATTAAACTTTAGGTATAAGCCCTTTTTTCTTAAAAAGCCAATATGCAAAAAGCCCGGATAACAAAGTTGATAAAACTATAATAATCAATTGGGTTTGCCAGTTAATATGCTCTGCTATCGGAGTGCCGAATATTGTGGCTATTGTGTTTGGGACTATAAAGGCAGCCCCTAAAACACCCATCCAGACAGCTATCATGGACATTCTGTTGTTAAGCATCGTTAATTGATTATTGTAAATGCTTTGCAAAACCTCCAAGCCAGAAGCCAAAACAGTTGACATCTGCTCGCTAATAGATATTTGCCTTGTTAGATCTGTGCTGAGCATTCCGACTTTTTGCAGTATAATTGGATCATCAGTTATAAGTTCCGCATCGCCATACCTTAAGTAATGAACAACATCGAGTGTTGCCCATAACGCTTCGAGATATGAGATAAGCGCGTGCTTCATTTTGTAAATGTCGCTGCCCAATTCATGTCTCGCGCTAGACGGCTCGATTAAGTATTTGCTTATTTCCTCTCCCTGTTCCTGTATTGAGCGTATGCCGTCAAAATTTCTTTCATTATTTTCATCTAGTATCCTCACTAAAACCAGAGTTATCTTGTCAACATCGTCCAGGTTTTTCGGCACTTTCTTGAAAAATGTGACAGCGTATCTTGCAAATTTTGCCAGCCTTGTGACATGCTCGCCGTGGATTGTAACTACTATATTGCTTTTCATTAATATTATCAGTTTGTTTATCTCAACT
Source organism: uncultured Methanosarcinales archaeon (assembly GCA_964559395.1). Lineage (GTDB taxonomy): Archaea > Nanobdellota > Nanobdellia > Woesearchaeales > GW2011-AR4. The sequence goes on along the minus strand of CAZLGX010000012.1, from coordinate 9,180 downwards.
TCCAGTTTTGTTACCCTTACTGCCGGCAACAACAAGCCAAGCTCTGTTATATGGTCATCATAGCCAGAAAATCTCTGTGATACAAGCTCGTGAACTATGGAAGGATTGAATCCAAGCTTAGACGCAATTTTGCTTCCATCTTCCTTAAGATCATCTACTTTAACATTTACCCATGCAAAATCGGCTTCTTTTAATGTAGAAAGGAAATCTTCAAATTTTCCTTCGAGCTTTATGGCGCTGCCATTTTTCAGCATAGCAACGCAGAAAGTCGGGCTTATATCATTATAAGGCGGCTTCTGCACCAGAGTTGATTCAACTTTGGCATCCGTATCTTCATCATGCATTCTCATCTTGATTCCTGCCTTATGATCTGCTCTATCTCCTCCTTTGACACTGCGCAGCCGCTTAGCTTGACTCCCCATAAGATACTTTCCAGCAGATTTTTTTTAGCATCTGGTATTTTTGTTATGTAATTGTCCAAAATCCCATGCTCAAAAGCTATTGCCACAAGCTCTATCGAGCGGATTGTCTTTATGCTTCTCGTTCTATTTCTAAACTCTTTTAAATTACTTTCGCTTATGCCTATTGAAGTATGCAGGGTTTTTCTTATTATTTCAAGTAAGAATCTTGGGTTTTCTATCAAAAGCCTGGTGGTTTTTTCGTCAATTACAATTGCATCTGCTTTTATGTCCAAAGCTGCTGCTATGACTGACATCTCTGCAGTATGAACTATATGCATGTTATGCTCAAATGCCCTGAATATATTGTTTGCTATGTCAAGCAATTCAGGAGTTTCCTGCCTTATGAAATTTGAGTCAATAACCTCTAAAATTTCATCTTCTATCAGCTTCTCCACCTGAATCGCTTCAAACTTGAATTTCTTGATTTCAAAAGGCCTGTCAACAAGCTCCTTCTTTACGCTTTGAGTAATATAGAAACTGCCGTTGAATTGCTTCTTTAAAGGAGGAAGTATTTGCAAAAGATTGTTTGTTGCCAAGCTTATTATGGGGCCTGCATCAAAAATTAATGCTTTCATTGAAATAAGCCTCTCGCGAATTTCAGCCTCTGAGATACATTCACTGGCTCGCTGAACTGCTCTATTAAAGTTGTTTTGCCCATGTAATTCATAAGCTCCCATCTTGATATGCCCAGAACTTCTGAGGCTCGTGCAACTGAGATGCCATGCTCACAGAGTTTGCATCCTTTTTTTATCTGGGCTTGGTTTATAACTTCATGTATATATAACTTTAACTTGGCATCCATTGCTCTTATGAAATCGAACAAGTTTTTAATTGATTTTCTAAAGGCATTTTCATTATTATTCTTTAGGCTTTGAATTGCTGAAGTTAGCATACTTAATATTTCATTGTAGTCCAGCTCCCTCTCCCTTCTTTCAATTATTTTTGACAAGGCATAAATTAGAATCGCAACAGAGATTGAATCTTCGTCTTGGAAAATGCTTGCATTATGAATTACATGATTGCTTAAGGATTTTATTTTGGCAATATCGCCCTCTTTCTTTTCTTTAAGAATTTCGACCAAATCGCTTAACACCGCAATTATGTCTTTTTTTATTATGTCCTGCATTGGAGAAAATTTGGATTAATGATTTATATAAAGGTTTTGATTTTTTATAATTTACGAAATAAATTCAATACTTTGCTTCGCAATAAATGATAGTACTCAGCCTCTCTGTCTGCCACACGCTCGGCTTCGCCTATTTATAGCATTAAAAGGAAATCCCCAAAATCTTCATCACATTCTTCTTTACTTCTTCCTTTCCTTGAACCAACAATTTTCCATTCTTGTAAAGAATAATTGTGCAAGGCCCTTTCATTATTACCAATTCATGCTCTGATTTCGGCTTTTCAAAATGAAAGCCGAATTCCTCCAGTTTTCTTAAGTCTTCTATTGTATGGCTTTTATGCTTTTGCTCTTGCTTTAGGAATTGAGAGAAGTCTGACAGATTTTTCTGGAATTTTTTGCTTACCAACTCCTTGTAAGGGAACCAGCTTTTCCTGAATATTTCCGGATAATTTTCAAAATTGTTTTTGAGGAATTCAACTGTCTTAGGGTCCGACATGTAACCGCTTCCAAAATCTATACCTATTTGTTTTTTTAGAAGCTCTATTTCAGTATCTCTAGTCACTTTAGCTAGAATAGAAGCGGCTGAAACTACAGGATGATTAACATCCGCCTTGTGCTCAAGAACTAATTCAATATTCTTGTTCTTCAATAATTTTTTTAGGTAAATTCTAAAGGCTGCAATATTATTGCTTGGGCAATCAATTATGGCTTTATCTGGATTGAATTCATTCAGAATTTCTGCTGATTTTCTCGCTTCCAGCTTGTTTAGATTTAAGCCGTCATGACCATGGACTGCTTTGTCAATTTCTTGGGGACGTGTTAGAATAACCTTATATTTATCAGATATTTTTAGTATCTTCTTATACAAGTATTCTCTTTGCTCTCTAGTCAAAAGTTTAGAGTCTTTTACCTTTATTTTCCTTAACTGTGCCTCTTGTTTTTCCTCTATCTGAAAGCCGCAAACTACCAAGGGACCAAGGACAGGACCGCGGCCGCTCTCATCAATGCCACAGACTAAAGTCATAAAACAATCACCTTTTTAAAAGATAATTTAAGAATTATAGATGATTTATAAAAATGTTATGAAAATAGATTTTACAGCGCCAGGGACGGGAGTTTCCCGTGTTGATTTGAACCCGCGTGATACCCGCGAGGATATCAACTGGATCTTAAGTCCAGCGCTTTAAGCCGAACTCAGTCACCCTGGCTGTGCTGAATGGAAAGATTTAAATAAGTTTAGGCATCCTTACTTATTCCGCGAGGATGTCAATTGGTTTTTGAGTCTAGCGTTGGCCAGACTCGGCCATTTTTTTCTTCTTATTTTTATTTTAGTGCAGTAGCTTACATTCTCTAATATACGGAGTTTCATGTGGATAATTATCAATTTTTTTGGGGTCTTTACATGACAGACTGGCAACTATTCTTTGCCACATTTCTTTATCAGTTGTTTTATGATTTTTTAGATTGGATTTCGCACTCCTAAGCAATTCTAATCTTAATCTGTTCCATGCCTTAAATGCGCCCTTGTATGTTTTATGGACATTATAAACAGAATTATGTTCTGCTCCATGATCTCCAACGATATAAATCTTCATTGCTTTTCACCTCGCTTGATTAACAATAATTCCTTTATATATTATACGTGAGAATGTCCAGTGCTTTTTTGTCCAGTGGTATCTTAGAAATAAGAAAAATGAGAGCCAAGAGAATTTAACTCCTAGCTCTCATAGCGGGAGGTGGACTCCCATGAAGCCTAAAGCCTCAGTTTGAATTCGGCGGCAGTTTTTAACTACCTCCACCGACCTATGCCCTTAGTATTTGACTAATATGGGTGTCTAAGGCAGACACGCCGTATGAGCCATCCGATCATGCCAGAAACCTGACAAAATCATCGGGCACTCCTGGCTCTTAGGTCTACGGTCGATTAAGGCCGTAAAAGCCCTACCCCGCTATAGTGTTTGAGAATAAAACTTGCTTTATAAACGTTGCTGAAAAAATTAAAAATTCAGCTTTTCCATTATTTCTTCCTTTGTTATTTCCTTAATCTCGCCGGAATTCATCTTTCCCAGCTGCAGTCCTCCAATCGAGACTCTCTTCAAATATGCGACTTTATTGCCTATTGACTCGAACATCAGCCTTATCTGCCTTTTCCTGCCTTCTGATATTGAAATGTAAATTTCCTTATCACCGACAATTTTAATCCTGCATGGCTTTGTTTTGTATTTTTCATGGTCAATTTCAAGCTCTATGCCTTTTTCAAGAATTTTTTTTCTATTTTTATCAGCAGGCTTTTCCAATATGACATAATATTTTTTTATAATCTCGTTTTTGGGATTCATAATTGCATCGGATAATTTCCCGTCATTAGTTATTATCATTAAGCCTTCTGTGTCCTTGTCAAGCCTGCCAACTGCAAATAACGATTTCTTATGTTCTTCAGGAATATTCAATTTTTCAATCAAATCGTAGATTGTTTTATTATTTTCTGCTTTCTGGGATAAATAGCCAGCAGGCTTGTTCATCAAAAAATATAAATAAGGGACTTTCTTTAATTTTTTATCATCAAATTTTATCAATGATTTTTTGGGATTGAAAAAAAAATGAGGATTTGTAATTATTTTATTGTTTATAGCAACTTTGCCGGTTCTAATTGCTTCTATACAATCTTCTACCTTGTCAAACTTTCCTGACTTCATCAAGAACTGCTTCAATGAGATTTTTTTGGACATTTTATTATTTAAGGCGTGGTGATGTGACAAGATTTAAATACTTGTATATTAATTTCCAGCTTTATGCCAGTTGAAGATATTGTGGCAGGAGTTGAATACGAAATCGTAACTGAAAGTTCAATGACTGCGTATGAATTAGCAATGGAAGTACAAGCAGCTTATTCTAGACAAAAACCAATAGCAGTGCATATTGTACCTATGATTTTAAACAGCTCACCTCTGAATTTTATTTCTGTAGGTTTACCTAGATTTGGAGTAACAGGACATTTGATGTATGATGTGATACTTGGTGATGGAAGCCAACCGCTTGAAGCAGGGGGTAATAAATTCCAAGTTAAAGTTAATCCAGATTTCCCAGTGTCTATGCAAGAATTTGATAAATCAGTATTAGAACTTGCAGTCAAGGATGTTAAAGAAAGATTAGCCCCTAAATGATATAATTATCTTTTTTCTATTATTTGAATGTTTCCATATAGATCTATGAAAGTAATTTGGTCGCCTTCGTTTAGCTGATTGAATAAGTCAAAATTAGCATTAGCATCAAATGTTTCATAACTTACCATATCCATTACTTGCACTTTATTATTAGTTTTTGATATTACTTGCCCCAGTTTTCTTACAATTTCAACAATCTCGACCTTATCTGTATGCTGAAAATTGGCATATCTTTCTCCTTTCTCAGCTAATCCCTGGAAGAATATCTTCAGCTTGCTGTGAGAATGGGTGCCAAAAGCAACAACTTCCTTTCTCAATACTCTTACTGGCTCGTTGTTATAGATGAAGTAAGTTCCTCTTTCCAATTCTGTAGCGGTTGGCATTTTAAAAATAAAACGCCGCGGGGGAGAAAATCATGCGAAAGTTTGACTTTCTACAATTTGAACTCCCGTGTCCTTTCGGACAGTGGATTTTTGTATCCACTATTAAAGGCGTTTAGCCCATAGCAATCTCACGGTTTATTTGGATAAATCACCGCAATGGCCGGGCTATGCGACCGCGGCATAACATAAAAGATTATTTGATTATATATAAAAGTTGTTGATTTGTCTGACAACAATGAGGGCTCAAACACGGCTTTTCTTGATGAAAAGCCTATTCGCAAAGGATTTTTCAGAATGTCGGAAATTTTTATTATGTATTTAAAAATGCAAAAATTTCCGAGCATGCTCAAAAACCGCAACAAATTATAATAAATCTTGGCGGTTTTTGACACTTCGTAGCTGAAAAATCCTCTGCACTCAATTTTCGCTCAACGAAAAAATCCAGCCATGGCGAGACGAGGCGGGGGTTGTCCCTTACGGGGTGCCGAGTAGGTTTTCGAGCAAAGCGAGAAAACCGTCGAAGCCATGTCTGGCTGGATTTTTTCTAGCTTATAGATAAAGATAATAAAACTTATAAATCGACTTAATATATTTTAGGAAATGAAAAAGATTATACTCCTACTGATATTTCTCATGATAATTCCATCAGTCTTTGCAGACTGGTTCTACAACAGCGAGTTTGTGACCACAAACATAGACATTTCATCTTATGCCGAGGTAAAAAGAACTTCTCCTAATGGCTATATTGATTCAGCTGCAATTAATTTAACATTCTTCCCTAAAGATATGGAAACTCAGGATATAATTAGTTTTGCAACATCTCCTGAAGCAGAGATAAGCGATAAAGTTGTAAGCTTTAAGTGGAAAAGGCCTGAAGGCAGGATTGATTTCAGGTATGCTGCTGAAGTCAAGACAAAAAACACGATAAATCAGATTAGGGAAAAAATAAGATTTCCTGTTGAAAACCTGCCAGACGATATTTTAGTCTACACAAAGCCCAGTGAAACAATTGATTCCGATGAGGAGGGCATTATAAGGATTGCTTCTGAATTGGCAGAAGGCGAAGATGATTTGTATATTGTTGTTTTTAAAATCGCGGAATGGACAAAAAACAACATAGAATACAACTTAAGCACTTTGACTGCAGAGGTAAGCCAGAAGGCATCATGGGTTTTGCAGAACAGGCAGGGCGTCTGTGATGAATTGACATCATTGTTTGTTGCAATGCTTAGGGCTGTTGGGATTCCTGCCAGATTTGTATCAGGCATTTCTTACACTAATTCTCCTCTGTTTCCAGAAAACTGGGGACCTCACGGCTGGGCTGAAGTTTATTTTCCAGGCTATGGATGGATTCCATTTGATGTGACTTACGGTCAATTTGGCTGGATTGATCCTGCACATATAAAATTCAAGGATAGTATTGATTCCGATGAGGCATCAACTCATTACCAATGGCTTGGCAGGAACGCTGATTTGGATACAAATAAGCTGCAGATTAAAACCGATTTAATAAATCATGAAGGTTATGTGAAGGCTCCTGCCAGGCTGGAGGCATCGGCATTAAAAAAAGCTGTTGGCTTTAATTCTTACAACTTAATCGAAGCAACTATTGAGAACACAGACGACTATTATTATGCAACGGAGCTTAACTTAATCAAGCCAAGGGAAGTCAAAATCATAGATAAGGAATTCAAGAGCATATTGCTTTTGCCGAAAGAAAGAAAAAAAATATTCTGGATTTTAAAGCTTGAAGGCGGGTTTAACAGCAGGTATTCCTATACTTTTCCGATAGTTGTGAGCACGATCAACAACATAACAGCAGAAACAAGCTTTACATCAAGCACAAGGGAAGAGCATGTTTCATTTGAGCAAGTGCAGCAGGCTGCAAAGCTGCTCGAGGAAGAAAGGCAAAAAAGGTATTCCGGGAATGTTGTAATTGAATGCAACACAGATAAAAAAGAGTATTATGACTATGAGACGGGCAAGGTCAATTGCGCAGCAAAAAACACAGGAAATATTTTTCTAAATGATGTAGATGTATGCTTTGAAAATAAATGCAATCTTACAAATATAGGAATTGCCCAGACAAGAAATTTCAGTTTTGAAGTTGACACTTCAAAGCCAGGAGCAAAAGAGATTCCTGCAACATTAAGCAACAGCATAGTGTCAAAAGTTTATTATGTGAAATACACCATAAATGACGAGCCGAAGATTGAAATAGAGGAATTGCAGTATCCTGGCAATGCTTCTTACAGTAAGAATTTCACTGTTGCCTTCACCCTGGCTAAAATATCAAAATCAAGCCCAAAAAATGTTTTTGTGAGCATTGCACAGAATGGTATTGAGAAGAAATTGTATATTGAAGAGCTTTCGGACAACAGGAAATTTGTCTTGAACATTGAGGGAACCCAATTAAGGTATGGAAAAAATAATTATAAAATCAATGTAGATTACAGCGATGGCTTAAAGAAGCAGTATAACACGAGCAAGGGATTTACAATCCATTTGACTGATGCCAGCTTATTTCAAAGATTGGCTTTAGGCTTGAATACTTTTGAAGGGCTAAGCACAGAGTCAGTTGCAATTATGCTTTTGACAGGTACTATTGCTTTTATTGGGGTTGTATTGTGGCTGTTTAGAAAGATTAAAGGAAGATTGTTGTAGCCATTATGGGGATTTTGCTCTTTGCTGCCAATCGCTTATAACAAGCTTTGCAAGCTCGCCGTATTCATTTGGAATCTTGCCGTCAAACATATTGGTTATTTGGTATGGCAGCCCCTTGCCTGTTCTGACTAACAGCCTGTTTCCTTCTATTTGGAAGCTTTGATTTAAAGTAAAATCATCGCTTGATCTTCCTTGTTTGCGATTTTGTGAATAACCTTCATCAAATCTTGTAACAGAAAAGCCGGTATTCACGTAAATATCAAGCGTTCTTTTATAGTTAATGGTGCTGGTATCTTCTGAATATAGCTCATTTGAAACACTTATCTTATAACCACCGCTTGGAATTTCAGGATCTTGGACTTGCGCAACAGCGATTTCTATGTCGGAATTTAACCTTACCTTGCCTTGTTTGTCATATGGCGGTAATACGCCTCTTTTTTTTAATCCTTCATATGTTCCCAGGACTCTTTTTACCAAATCAAGTCCGCTTTGAGTAGATGTTTGTGCTTGAGATGCTGGAGCCTGTGTAACTGCATCGTTTGTTTGTATAAAAGGTGCAACTAATGCCCACGATATAGCTTTTACAATACTTCTTCTGTCAAGTTCTCTACCAAGTGACATATTGACTGGTAAGACTACATACATTAAATATGTATCTGTATCAATTTGATGCTCCTCTATCATATAAGATGGGGATTCTCTAGGGCTTTGGCATGATGAGCTCCTTGCTTCTTCATGTACTCTTTTATGAGGCTTAGCATACTGCCACATTAAATGCAAATTGAATTTGACTAATATGATTTCTTGAGAAAGTGGGCATATTTTCCCGAAGCTACATCTCGCTCAAGCTTTTGAAAATATATAAACACTGGTGGTTTTTCTTTCCTTAATTTATAATCAGACAATGTCATCGTGAAACAAGTTTTGATTATGTCATTTTTTATTTAAAGTAGTCGCTAAATTGAAAAATAATCATATTTAATCTGTTACACTTCGTCATGAATGATGTTGATAATTAAATAATTTATATTTCTTTTCAATATCAACAATAATTAAATTTAACTATTTTCAAATATCTTTCTATATTGAAATTTAATAAAAAGCAAAGTTTTATAAAGAAATAGGCATTTCAATCAATAAAATGGAACAAATTAAAACAGAAAACATAGACAGGATTGTACCAGATACTTCTGTAATAATAGAAGGCCTGTTGTCAGAGAAACTTAGAAACAATCATATAAAAGCAAAAGAAATCATAATACATGAAGCTGTGATTGCTGAGCTTGAGCACCAAGCCAATATGGGCAAAGCTATTGGATTTCTTGGATTGGATGAGATTAAAAGGATGAAGAAGATTTCTACGGAAAAAGGCTTTGAGCTTT
>CAZLGX010000011.1:0-12798 GCA_964559395.1 uncultured Methanosarcinales archaeon | reverse complement strand
AAGCGAGCCTGCGAGCTTTCCTCGCAGGCATTTACCCTTTTTCTCTCCTGACAATCATGGGTGCCCCGCTAACAACTGTCCTTGTTATTTTGCTGAGTAGATGGCACTGTTGCGGTAAGAGGGTCACCTATTAGACTTCATGGAAGCGCATAGGTATCTTATTTTTGAATTTATTTTAATAATGACTTTGAATCTTAGCAAGCCTCGCCTTTTTACCTAATTTTTCCTCTATCCTTAATAACCTATTATATTTAGCAGTCCTCTCGCTTCTTGCAGGCGCACCAAGTTTGCATTGTGAAGCGCCAAGTCCAACAGCCAAATCAGCAATAAAGGTATCTTCTGTTTCTCCGCTTCTGTGACTAACAACAACGTTCCACTTGTTTTTGAAGGAAATATTTGCGGCATCGATTGACTCTGTCACTGTACCTATTTGATTCACTTTCAGAAGCAAGGCGTTGCAGGAATTATTGCTGATTGCATTTTTTATCCTTCTTATATTTGTGACAAGCAAATCGTCCCCAACAATTTGAATTTTGTTTCCAAGCTGCCTGTTGAAATAACTCCATCCCTGCCAGTCATCCTGCGAAAAGCCGTCTTCAATGGAAATTATTGGGAACGTTTTTATCAGGCTTTTGTAAAAATCAAGAAGCTGCATGGAATCGTACTGTTTATTTATTATAGTATATTTTTGGGTTTTCTCGTCGTAAAATTCAGATGCTGCGCAGTCCAACGCTAGTTTTATCTTATTTCCATAGCCTGATTCTTTAATAGCTGACATTATGAATTCAAGTCTTTCTTCTACACCTTCCATGGGTGCTATAAAACCTCCTTCTGCTGTTACAGAAGCTGCCTTGTAGGTATATTTCTTAATTATATTGTTCCTAACAATATGATAGACCTCAGTGCCAGCCCTAAGACTATCTGCAAAAGAATTAAAGCCAGTCGGTAGTATCATATACTCTTGTATGTCATTTTCCGCTCCGACATGCGCCCCTCCATCTAGAAAATTTAGTTGCGGCACAGGCAGCAATAATTTTTTAGAGTTTGCTAATTTTTGCAAGTGCTCATACAATGATTTGCCGGAGCAGGAGGCGCCTGCCTTACAGACTGCCATAGAAACTGAAAGTATTGCATTAGCACCAAGCTTTGACTTGTTTTCAGTTCCATCAAGCTCAATCAAAATGTTATCAATTTCCCTCTGCTGTCTGCAGTCCTTTCCAATAATTTTTTTTGATATTATTTTATTGACATTATTTACCGCCTTTAATACACCCTTTCCAGAAAATCTTTTTTTATCATTATCCCTCAGTTCCAATGCCTCATGAATTCCTGTAGAAGCGCCGCTCGGAACAATAGAAGTGACACAGCAATCTTCAGTTCTCAAATTGACGGCAATGGTAGGATTGCCTCTAGAATCAAGGACTTCTCTGGCTTTAACACTTCTTATTTTAAAATCCAAAAAATAACACCCCTAATAAAATTAGCCATAACTTACCTATTTAAACATTTCGATGGGCAAGTTTTTATATTAGGGCTTTTATAACAGCTTGAGAATGAGATTAATACGAAGAGACGTGAACAGGAGCCTGTTAGTTTTGAATATGTTCTTTCTTCTTCTTTTTCTGGCTTTTACTGTTTATTATCAAATTGCATTAAAGAACACTTTAAAGGAAAAAGAATGGCATAACCAAAAAATAAGTGAAGTTACTACCCAGACAGTGATGCAGAAACTGAACAAGTCAGACACGGCAAAAGAACTGGCGCTGATAGATAAAGTGGTTCTAGAAAGTAAGTATAATGAACTTTTAACCCAAAAAGAGAAATTGGAAGAGGACAAGGAAGCATTAAGAGGAGAAATAACAGTTCTAAAATCACAGATAGAATACCATCAAGCAAGAGTAGAAGGGCCTGTGGCGCAATTCAGGCTGATACAGGAAAAGAATGCCCTAATACAAAAACTGAATGAAAAGATTGGTTTGCTGTGCTTGAAAATTGATAGCTATAATATTACAGCTAAGGAATGCGAATGAAATTAAGTTTAAGTTTTCAAGATTAAAATATTAAATAGAAATCATGAAGCCTGTCTAAAATACCAATCTTGAGGACGTGCAAAATGTGCTTTTGCTTGTCCTTTACTAACATAATTCTCAATATAAAAATCTACAAATTGAGACCCACGTTCAAATGGTTCATGAGTTTGCTCATCACATATTGTTGGACCTTTGCTTGTTTCACCGTTATCAGTTAACGGCTCAAGGGATAATCTAAATGGCATTCTCCATTTGCTAAACGCCTTAGTGTAAGATGGAAAACTTTTTTCTTGTTCTCTTAATTTTTTAATTTCTTCGATTGAGAAAGCGCCAGCCTGAATTCCTATTGGAACATATGGTTTTTGTCTGTATCTGTGCTCAACTTTTCTGCCCGACATCATAATTTCTTGAGGTGTTAGCATATAATCTCTAAATCCATAATGAAAAGACATCAACCATGCTCTTTCAATTAATCCTGCACCAAAGCCTGCTTTATCATGAACAACTTGCATTTCTGGAGTTGAAATTTTTCCAACCATGTAATCCTTTACTTTAGCCACCAATTCTACATAAGCTTCTTCATGTCTTCTATACGCTTCTCTTGTAACATCAGCAAGTGCTCTGACAGCATTTTGCTCGAGTTCTATTATTTCAGCTTTTCTTTGAGGAGTTAAAAAATGATAAGAATCTTTAACATCTGGGTTAACTCTGTCCGTAACTTTTCCACTTTCGTCCAAAGTTGTTTTGCCTTCTAGTTCTCTGGCAATTCTTGCTTCTTCAACTGTTAATTTATAGTGACGTGTGTCGTCTAATTCCCATCTTAAGGCTAAAATACCCAATGGAACATCAGGTTCTTCCGCAAATTTGTCCCAGACCGTGCTTCCAATTCTTCTATGTTCATTGTACGTTAATATACTTGCTCTGCTTCCCTTTTCTTTTGCAATTGCTCTAATTCTTGCAAGTAATGGTTCTGCTTTTGCTTTTAAATCCTCATAGCCAATCGCCTGTAACGAATTATCATAATAAAATCTCCATGAAAGCCCTAAATTTTTTTGGACGTGCAGAAATAAAGGTGCTTTAGTTGGAATTAATTCCAAACTTGCCCTCAATTCGCTCAAAGAATTTGAAACTTCTGTCTCTAAATCATGTGTCAACTGCCTAATATTATCCCCTTCTCTTAATAAGTTAATCATAATATATTCTTATATTTAGCCATTTATTTATAAGCTTTTCGTTTCGTAACTACTAAAGAGTTAAAAACTTTAAACCAAAACATTTATATATATGTATATCCACGTATCTACAGAATGAGTGGTATAAAAATGAAGTGCCCAGCATGCCAAAAAGGAAAAATGGAAAAGAAAAGAGATATTATGGAACAAGATGGAATAGAGTTTGAAGCATATAAATGTTCAGAATGTGGAGAAGAGATTATGAACATGAAGCAACTTAAAGTATTAGCAAATAAATACAGAAAATTAAGGCACGCAAAAGATATAACATTTGCAAAATGGGGAAATAGCATTGCTGTAAGAATTCCTAGCGATATTGCAGACGAGTACAATATTTCAGTTGGGAAACATGGAACATTAACTAAAGATAAGGAAGGAATTAAAATTATACCATTCTAAATATCTATCCAATATAATCTATATCCTTTCCAAATCTTTTCTGTAATTTCTTCAATGCAATCTGCTTTGTAACTTCGCTTAGCTGCTCTGTCTTTTTTATTATCTCACTCTCTATATCTTTAATTTCTTTGTCCAGCTTGTTCACATCTATATTAAGCTCCAGCTTTTTGTTTAATACCCTTAAAATCTCTTTTGCACCCTTTATTCCCAAATACATAGGATGGCCATAAGTTTCTGCCAAAAATGATATTGCTTCTATGTCTCTTTTTGAAGACAGGCCGAGCAAAAGCCCAGACACTCCAACAATCGGCCCAACAACTCCATACAGATTATTGCTTACGAGCTCGTTTTTGTATCTGTCTATGATCTTTCTGGAGTTGGCAGTGCAATATACTTTTGGCTTTTTGGGAATATCAGCTAGCCCTATGCCGCCTAAGGTTATTATTTCTTTTGCGCTGAATTTTTGGGCAATATCCAAAATCTTCTCTGAGAACTCATAAGAGCTTACTTCGTCAATCGGCTGGACATCTCCTCCAAGAAACAGCAAATCCCTTTTTCCAATCTGCTTGTAGAAGATTTCCACTATGGGCAATTCTACAAGGTTGTCTTCATTGACAAAAACAGAGTGCGGAAATGTGAAGGATGCTATCTCATAAAGCTTTTTTGATTTAAGCTCGTCTATTAGGAAATCAACAACCACTTTTCCTACATTGCCTATTCCTGGAAGCCCCTCTATTAGTATTGTGTTGCGCAGCTTTGGCATTTTTCCGAATTGCGTTATTTTCCAGTAGTCTTCCCTCATATTAATCCTCTTTTGGCATACTCGCTTAGCTTGGCTTTTCTCCTGTAGCTGCTGAATTTGTCATCGAGGCTGTATTTCAATGGCTTTGCAGCCAATGTATTATTGCCGCAGGCGCATACGTCCTTCATGGTGTATCTGCCGCATTTAGCGCATTTTGATATATGCTTCATTCTGATTCCCTGCTGAATTCCGCTGTTCCATTATGTTTCGTAAAAAAGCTTATTGCGCTGTCAGTTGCATTTTTCATCAGCCTTTCAGCTTCCTTGTAGTCATTTGCCTTTACCATAAACCTATATATTCCGGAGCCAAGATAATTTATATTGATTCGGCCTGTGGCTGATTCATTGGCTTTTTTTAAGCAATCTTTTATTATTTCTATGCCATTAGGCTCAAATGTTGCCAGTTTTAGCCCGCCTTTGACCTCAATTTCAGTTGGCTTTATTCTCTGCCTAATTGTTTCTTCCAAAACCTTTGAATATTTTTTATCAATTGCAAGCTTGTCCAAGGCTTTTTCATCTTTTGACACATCCTCAAAGAATTCATGCAATGAGGAATAATTTTTCACTACCTTTTCCGAAATTTCCTTATAAAGCTCTTCTGTTTTTAAGCCAAGCTTTCCAGCAGCTATTTCTATTATTTTTTCTGCATTCTGCTCTCGCTTAACCCCATCAACTTTTCTTCTTTTTTCGGATTCATTAACTCGCCTCAAAGACAAGTCTATATAACCCTTTTCAAGGTTTATTCTGAGAACTTTGCACACAATCTTTTTCCCTTCTTTCACAAAATCCCTGATGTTTCTTATTCTTCCAGGAGAAACTTCAGAAATATGGATCATTCCATTTTTTCCATACTCGTCCATGTCAACAAATACAGAATGGAATTGAACGCTTGTTACAGTACAAAGAACTAAGTCACCTTCCTCAGGAAAGCCTTGTTTCTTAAAAAGCATTTTTACTCAAGAACTTCCAAAATTCTAGCCTTAACCCTGCTTTTTCCGCCGCTGGGCTCTGCAAGAACTTTGCCGCACACCAAACAATCAATTTTTGTTGATGTCTTGCCGAACATTATCTGCTCATTCTTGCATTTTGGACATCTGACTTTAATGAATTTGCTTGTTGATTCACGTATTTTTGCCATTATTAGCCATCTCCCAAGCTGCTCGTAAATTTGGGCTATTTATATAACTTTCCCTTTGCCAACGGTAATTATTATATACTATTTAGTAAAATTACATGACATGCTTAATAAGGATAAACTGCCATATGCGCTATTTTTTGCATTTGCCGCCATTTTTATTTTTATAGTTTCTAAAGGCATAATAACTCCGCAGCCCGGAGATGAAAATGTATACTTTTACATGGGAAAATTGATAACCGAAGGAAAAATACCTTATAAAGATTTCTTTTATGCTCATCCGCCTTTGCATATTTATCTGCTTGCTGTAATCTACAAGATATTCGGATTCAATATTATTGCTTTGAAATCTATTACATTATTTTCAGCGCTAATCCCATCATTTTTCATTTTTAGGATAGCCAAAGAAAAATTTGGAAATTTAGAGGCTATCCTTTCATCATTGATTTTTATGTTCAGTTATAGCATCATGTTTAATTCTGCTTTTTCTCTTGGGGTTATGACTGCGGCCATGCTTATGATAATAGGCTTTTATTTTTTATTTAATAAAAATAATTATTATATGGCAGGATTGTTTTTTGGAGTCGCAGCAATAACAAGACTACTTGTTTTAATCCCGATATTTACTGTTTTATTGATAATACTCTTATCAGACAGGAAAAATTTCATTAAGTTGTCATCGTCATTTTTAGTTGTTTTTTTAACAGTTAATATTATTTTTATTTTATTTTTTGGAAATAATTACGTAAATTCCGTGTATAAATTTCATTTGAGCAAGAATTTTGGCGCTAATCAAAACCTAAAAGAATATTATGATATAGTTAAGTTGAATTGGATTTTATTTTTATCTGCATTAGCTTTTATTTTTATCAAAAACAAAAAACCGTTGAAGATGTTTGTAATTTCCTCTACAATCTATTTAATCTTTTTATCAACTCTAAAGAGACTCTTTGGATTTTATTTTATTATTATATTCCCTTTTTTGGCAATCATCGGCGGGTATTCAATTTCTAATCTATACAAAGAATTGAAAATAAATAATAAATTTAAAACATGTATTTTTGTTATTTTAATTCTAATATTTTTATGGAATCTTGTTGCTGATGTTTCATTTTTGCAAAAGAGAGGCTTTAAGGGATTTGAGAGAGGCAGCGATTTAATAGAGTTTATACACTCTAATACAAACAGAAATACGCTGATTTTTGGCGACGCATCTGTTGCGCCTCTGCTTGCATTAATGACAAACAAGAGATTAGCGCTTGATTTTGCTGATACAAATGATCAGGTTTTTAGTTCGCGTATTGTTGACATAAATAATGTGCTAGATGGCCTTAAAGGAAAGGATATCCTATTTATTGCAAGAGACAGGGGACTCTCTTCCTTGAGCGAAGTAAGAAATTTCCTGAATAAAAATTGTGAATTATTAAGCACTTTTTATGACAAATCAGAAGGAAATTACTTAATTTATAAGTGCAATTAAAATAACAACTTTTTTACTTAAATTCTATCTTTTTTGCCCTGAAGCCCTGCCTTTGGACATGCATTTTTTTGCAGACTTTGCACTCAAATCTCAAATCAGTCTTTTTTGTTGATTTCTTGCCAGTCATCTTGAATTTGCTTATAGCTGGCTTGGAATATCTGCCAAGATTGCCCCTGCCTCTTGCCCTGCCCCTTTTTCTTGCCCTTACCTTTGAGCCGTAAGTAAGGCTGCTTGGGCTCTTTTTTTTTGTAATAGAAATAGTGTGCTCAGTATGTTTTTTGCAGTAAGGGCAATAACGATTAATCACTTTTGGGAACTTCATTTTTGATATACCTTCCTCTGCCAATTTTTTTAATTAAATATTTATTCTTCATAAACCTTAAAATAGATGTTGTTTGATCGTCAGTTAAATTATAATCTTTCTTGACTTCTGAAAAAAGAACCATATCATTATTTATAAACTTTGCCATAATTTTTGGTGTAATCTCCTCGTGTCTTTTATAAGCATCTAATAAGGTATGGCTCTTCGATAAATGTTGTAACTTTTTGTCTTTTGTCCACAGACCAGCGAGGTATCCATATTTTTGTTTCATTATCTGTAGATCATTACTAAGTTTTTTAATGCCTCTTATATTAATGTCAGTTCTGTACATAATAGTTGTTGAAAATTTATTTTTGTCAACGTACATTCTTAATTGAGTTCTATCATAATTTAGCCTGTCGATTAGATAGCAAATATTTTCCATTATATACCTATCCGACATTCTTATTATTAACCTGTTCTTGTCTAATGAACCCTCATCTTCTATGATTGCTGATAGTACTTGTATTTGATACTCTCTTGGCAAAGGTAAGCAACTTTTAAGAAATACCCTTTTGTTGAATTCCTTAAAAGGAATTCCTAGACTATGACTCACAAATTGAACAACTGTTGATGGTATTGTTATTTTATCATCTTTTTGTTTTGTAAAGTTTGCTCCAAGTAATAGTTTCTGTAACTGTTCCATATTCTCAGTGCCTTTTTGGCACCAAATAAAAAATTTATATCCAGATCTGGTCGAGATTGTACCGTCACCAATTATATGTGCGACCATGCGAAAGTGAAGAGGATTTATTTTCAGAGGAAATTTGACTAAAAACTGTTTTGAAATATTACCGGAATTTGGAATCCATTCAGAAATATGTTTTTCAGCTGAATGTCTTGGTATTTTACAAATATCAATTAATTTGATTAGAATATCAATTCTAGTGTAGCTATTATTTAACATTCTATGATTGTAATCACTTAAGCCGTATTTCGCTTCTGCTTTCCTTAATGATCCACTATTATATTTTAATTTTGTTCTTATTAATTCTCTTAAGTACTTATCAACCATAACATAGCCATTAATGTCCCATACTCTAATTATAAAGCTTTTATTAATTTTTACGAATCCATTTTATGCAACAATTTCTACTTCAATTGATATTGATTTAGCTTTAAATACTTCACGCGAGAATGTCCAGTGTCCATTGCTACAAGAAACTATAGATTATATAATATATTTTCTCGTCGTCAATTCAAAGAATATATTGCAGAACTTGCGTTAATTTCTTTTTTATTAATATTTTTCATCGGAATAAAATCTATTCCTCTTTGATTTCTTCAGCCTTTCCCTTGTTTATAAGAACGTCAGCTATCTCTGTTGGCAGGTTTGCAATGTCTTCCTCCTCAAATGGCCCGTATTCTTCAAGCTCTGGGCCAACAAATTTTGGGACACGGTGCATAAATCTTACCAATTTTGCGTTTTTCTTAATTTCCAAAGCTGACTTGAATTCAGCAAGCGGCTTTTTTTCCTCCAAAGGCTTCATAAAAGGAAGTTTTTCATTCATGACTGTATAAAGTATCGCTTTCCTGTAGCTATCAAGAAGATCTGTAACTGCATCAAAGAATACTTTTTCTTCTTTCAAAAGAGCCGAAGTGTCTATCAAGTTTGAGTGGGTCCTGCTTTTGTCAATCGCAAGCTGTATTATCTTTTTTTCCCTTTTTTCATATAACTCCTTAAGAATTTTGTGTATATTCTCCAGCTGCCTTTCGGTTTTTTTCCTTTCTTCAGGCGCAAATACAGAGTCGCTTTTTGCCTCAATTATTTTTTTCTTGTCTTTGATATAGTTGATAGTATCGTTGAAAAATGTGGGCTCCAATTTCTGCAAATCAGACCTTTCACGTTCCCTCTTAAGAAGCTCAAAAAGAGTCTCGTAAGTTATAACCACTTCCTGCACAGTTCCACCCTCTAATGGTATTTATCAAGGAGTATTTAAATAGTTTGTTCTGCCGCTTGGGATTTTCGGAATTTCAGGTTATAAATAAGCCACTATCAAGTAGTTAACAAATAGAAAAGTTTAAATATGGGGCGGATTTTGAAATTTGATGGGGGACTTGTATGTCAATGGATGTTGCCACAGATGTAAGTACACGAACGATAGATAATACTTTACCATTACTGGCTGATCCGCAAGATAGCTTTGCGAATAAAAGACATAATCTTCAAATTATATATGAATCATTGGTAGAAAGCAGAAAAGGGCGGAGGAGATATTCTATCTATACTTCTATAGGGGAAAAAGCAAGACAAGGCGATGCAAATGCCGTGGGGTTTCTAGAGTTTGTTGCAGGGCAGCTGGATAGGTGGGATAGGAATGCTGCATTGGAATCAAGAGAGACTCAGCGTATTGCAAAATTTGGAGCAAGAGGATCAACAGAGCAGGATTATACTCATGGAAGTTCACAATACGATACTCAAAATCAAAATTCACCTTTGGCAAAGAGAATAAGATCTCAAAATATGAAGGAACTTGATAGATTGCCAGCTTTGCAGATTGACGCCTTATGGAACGAGATTTTGTTTTATGCGAGGATGGGGTTTGATGGTTTAAGTCAAAGAAATGTTAAATACACAGCATTAGATAACTGCCAATTGCCGGAGATCACAGAAACTCCCACAACGAATTTCTTACTTTTATCTTTGGTAGGTGCTGTAAGTAAGCAGCCAATTCATTTAAGAGATTTTGATAGAGAATATTTAGAAACAGGTAGGGGGCTTTCAGAGAACGGTTCTTTAGGTGCTGGTTACGCTGCTAGTTTGATTGAGAAAGCGGCTTCTGTTATGGAGCAGATTGCTCAGAGCCATGGAATTGATATATCTGGTAAGATTGAAAGAAAAACTCAATTAGTGGAAAAATTAAATGGTGCAGATTTGATTAATAGGTTCGAGTCTTATGGAAGAAGTAATGTATATAGGTTGGCTGAGGAAGGCAAAGCGTTGCGGGTTTTTGATGAAGTTGAAAGTGTCGTTGGAGACGCCGGCAAATACAGAGTTCCATTAGAACTGATAATTACGGGGCAGGAAATGACTTCGCTCAAGACCCAGGCGGTTAATCACCCCGATAGGGGATTAAGAGGAGAACTTTTGGAGATTGCAGAAGAAGTTGCATCTGGCAAAACTTACAGGAGATTTGATTTAAGGAGAACTGATGAATTAGTGCCTTTTTGCAATAATCCGACATTAGTTTTAGCATATCAAAAAATAAAATCAGCAATAGAAGCGTTAGCGGATTCTGCTTATCAGGAAAAATTAGCAAGCTTATCCGGCAGAGCTTTGCAAACTTCGCATAAACCTGTTGATGATTTAGTGCCGGCATCAGCACAGTTAGCAGAATCAATACCTTTTAATCCCAGATTTATGTACAATCTTAAACCTAAGAGAACAAGCATGACCAGTGATGATGCAAGAGCAATTCTATCAATGTTTGAATCAGGAAATTTGGAGGGAATACTTAATTATGGGGCTCAATACATAGCAGCCTCTTATACAACACCTCCTATGATTGGCGGAGAAAGAAGAAAGAGTGTTGCCGGAATGCTTGCAGCTATGGGAGGACTAGCAGCGGTAATTGCAGGTCTCTTAATACTGCCAAATCAAACCAGGTTAAGCCAGAGGTCAGACTATAATAGAGGAATTGTAGAGATAGATTGTACAGGTGTTCCTCGATTATACGGGGAGGGTACGGGACAAGGAAATGTGGAAGAAATGCCGACTTTTGTCTGCAAGCCAGGCACCGAACCAATAGTGCCAAGAGGAGACATGCTTCTTCCGAATATGGCAGATGCAAGTCCGAGCTCAAGCGCAGATACAAAAGTTTACAAAGTGGTTTTAGGAGATAATTTGACTCATATAATGAAAAGACAAGCCGGAATAACAGACGAAAGGCAGGCTTATTTGGAAGCTTTAAGACAGGCAAAATTAAACAACATTCCAAACCCAAACCACATCGAGCCAGGACAAAAATTAATAATTTATTCCAAATGATGCGAGTTAGATAATCTTTAAATTTTTCGATACTTTTTTAAAATACCTTTCCATACATTTGAATATGGCCGAGCTTATATTCAAGGACCTGAGCTTTGAGGACGAAAACGACAAGATAAAAGTCAATTTTCTTAGATTATTCTATTTTTACATTGAAAAAAACAGCCTTGAGAAAATAGGACATTATGAAATAAGCAGGAATTCCATAAGCTTCAGCAATCTCTCTGAAAACAATGCAAGAAAGAAATTTGAATTTCTGCTTTATAATGGCTTCAAAAGCCTGAAGAACAGGCTAAACAATAAAACAACAATCTACATACACCAGTCGTCTAATATTCCTCTTATTGGCACAAACTATTTTGGCTTAGTTGACAGGGGCTCAAATATAATAGAAGTAAAGCCAATCACAAGCTGCAACATAAGCTGCATTTTCTGCTCTGTTGATGAAGGCCCAAAGTCAAGAAGAAAAGTCGATTTTGTCGTTGAGAAAGACTACTTAGTTCAGGAGTTCAAGAAAATAGCCGAGATCAAGAGAAGCAATAATGTTGATGCCCATATAAATGCCCAGGGTGAGCCAACCCTTTATGCTGATATGGTGGATTTAGTAAGAGACATTATGTCAATTAAAGGTGTGAAGACAAGCTCTATAGACACAAATGGGCTGTTGCTTACAAAACAATATATTGACGAGCTAGCAGATGCGGGATTGACAAGAATAAACCTATCATTGCACGCTTTAGACCCCCAAAAAGCCACCCAATTAGCCGGCCATCCTTATAATCTCGACAAGGTTTTGGATATAGCAAGATACATTCCAACTAAAATGGACTTGATAATTGTGCCTGTATGGATGCCTGGCTATAATGATGATGAAATCCCAAAATTGGCCAAATTTGCCAACGAAATACGTGCTGGTAAGAATTGTCCGCCTATAGGCGTTCAAAATATGCTCAATTACAAGTTTGGTAGAAATCCGGCCAAAGAAGCGTCATTTGATGTATTTTACAGGAAAATGAAGGAGCTTGAGAAAGAGCATAACATAAGGCTTATATTTGACAAAAGAGCTTTTGATGTTGAGGAGCTGCCAGAATTGCCAAAACCCTTTAGAAAAGGGCAGATTGTTGAGGCAGAGATTGTGTTGCCGGGCAGGATAGGCAGCGAGATGCTGGCAGTGGCAAAAGAAAGGCTGATTTCAGTGCCTGATTGCTATAAAGGAATAGGGGAAAAAGCAAAGTTAAGGATACAAAGGACAAAGCATAATATTTTTTTGGGTGAGTTATTGAATTGATAAAATATCTGAAGAATTAGCAGAAAAATGCCAACAATCTCTTTATGCATGATAACAAAGAATGAAGAGAAGTATTTAGAGCAA
>CAZLGX010000010.1:0-13219 GCA_964559395.1 uncultured Methanosarcinales archaeon | reverse complement strand
TCCATAATGCGTAGGATCCTCAACTGTTGTCAAGGCAATAGTACATAATGCGTTCTTTCTCTTATGCAGCCTGAATATTCTCGGTATATTAATGTTTTTTAATTCATCTCCATTTGAAACAATAAAACTGTCTTTAAGAAATTTTTTTGCCAATTTTAAAGGCCCTGCTGTGCCAAGAGGAGCATCTTCTTGAATATACGCGATATTCATGCTAAATCTGCTTCCATCCCCGAAATGATCTATTATTTTGTTCCCTAGGTGGCCTGTGCACAAAATAACATCCCTTATACCATATTTCTTGAGCAAATCGAATAAATGCTCAGTTATTGTCTTGTTTTGCACCATTAGCAAGGCTTTAGGAATATTATCAGTCAACGGTTTTAATCTTGTCCCCTTTCCTCCAACCAAGAGAACTGCTTTGCTTGGGATATTTGTGCCAAGCGACTCTGCCAAAAGAAGCTCTATTTCCTGAGATCTGTTTTTTATTGACACCCCATCTATCCTTTTATCTATCTGGCTTATGAGATCCCTATCAAGAGTAATGGTAATACGTTCTTTCATTAACTCCCACCTTATTCAATCGTTAAGAATCTTGCTTTATAAAACTTTCGTTTATTGTATGATGAAGTATGACAAATAGAAAAGTTTAAATAATGGCTCCGTAACCCGCCTTATACGTTTAAATTTATATAAATTATAAAGTTGTGTGGTTTGGGCATGGATAGAAATCTAGCATTGGACTTTGTACGTGCTACAGAGGCTGCAGCCATAAGCTCTGCTTATTGGGTCGGCAAAGGCAATGAAAAGCAGGCTGATCATGCAGCAGTAGAAGCCATGAGAAAATCTTTTTCTGTTATTGACATGGACGGCACTATTGTTATAGGTGAAGGTGAAAGAGATGAAGCACCAATGCTTTACATTGGCGAGAAAGTGGGCTCTGGCAAAGGCATGAACCTTGATATCGCTGTTGATCCTCTTGAAGGAACTACTATCACAGCAAGAGGCGATCCAAACGCTATGTCGGTTATGGCAGCTGCGCCACAAGGATGCCTGTTAAATGCCCCTGACACTTATATGGACAAGATTGCTGTTGGACCGAAAGCTGTTGGAGCTGTGGATTTGGATGCGTCTTTAGAAGAAAATCTTAAAGCAGTTGCTGAAAAGCTGGACAAACCTATAGACGAAGTCACTGTAATAATTCTTGACAGAGAAAGACATAAGGAATTGATTGAAAAAGTAAGGAAATGCGGCTGCAGGATAAGGCTAATTAGAGATGGGGATATTGCAGGCGCTTTGGCACCAGCAATAGAAGATTCTGGTGTTGACATTTTATTTGGCATTGGCGGCGCTCCTGAAGGGGTTGTTGCTGCTGTTGCCTTAAAATGCCTTGGCGGAGAAATACAAGGGAGATTAAAGTTTAGAAACGAAGAAGAAAAAGCTAGGGCAAAAAAAATGGGTATTAAAGACTTAAACAAAAAACTTATGATGAATGATTTGATATCCAGCAATGAAGCGATGTTTGCAGCGACAGGAGTAACAGACGGAACAATTTTGAAAGGCGTCACTTTCCTAAGCCACGGCGCTAAGACACATTCAATCGTAATGCGGGCAAAAACAAAAACAATAAGATTTGTTGAAGCGCAACATCACTTTGATCATTTTCCAGAATATTGATTTAATTGTATATTAAAAAATTAAAAATTTTAATTCGTCGCTTCGCGACAAATGTTACACTCGGCGAAAATTGTTTAGCCACTAATTTTCGCCTCGCATTTATATCATTAAAAAAATTAAAAATATTGTAAAATATTGTAATATAATAGGCGAGGCGTTGCGATGTGTCAAAACAGCAACGCCGAGCACAAGATATTGACGAGCGTAGCGAGTCGGATTTAAAGATTAAGCAATTAAAAAATAACAAAATGACTAATCAGCTAAAACAGACAATAAAAGACATGGTTGTTGCAGGCAAGGGAATACTGGCTGCTGACGAAAGCATTAAAACGGCAACTAAGAGATTGGCAAGCATAAATGTAGAATCAACGCCGGAGACAAGGCGGCAATACAGGAATCTCATTCTCAATGCCCCAGGCATGGAAGAATATATTTGCGGGGTTATACTTTTTGAGGAAACGCTACATCAAAAATCTGACGACGGAATTCTTTTTCCGGAATTGCTGTCCAAAAACGGAATTGTTCCAGGGATAAAAGTCGATGAGGGATTGGCTGATTTGGAAGGTCATCCCGGCGAGCAATACACTAAAGGCATTGAAACTTTGGGAAAGCGCCTGGAAGAATACAAAAAATCAAGGCCAAGATTTGCCAAATGGCGCGCAGTTTATTCCATTTCTGAGAATACTCCAAGTGATTTGATTATTAAAAGAAATGCTGAGGACTTGGCAAAATACGCCAAAATCTGCCAGCAGCATTCTCTTGTTCCTATTGTCGAACCTGAAGTTTTGATAGATGGAACCCATTCTATAGAAACCTGCTACAAGATTACTGAAAAAGTGCAAGAAGCTGTATTCAGCGCATTGGGGCAGGAAGGCGTTTTGCTCGAATATGCAATTCTGAAGCCGAGCATGGTAATATCAGGAAAGCAGGCTCCAAATAGGGCAAATGTAGACGAGGTTGCAAGGCAGACAGTAAAATGCCTCAAATCAACAGTGCCTGCGGAAATTCCAAGCATTAATTTCCTTTCAGGCGGGCAAACGCCGCAGGAAGCAACAGCCCATTTAAATAGAATGCATACTTTAAGTGAAAAACTTCCTTGGTATATGAGCTTTTCCTATGCTAGGGCATTGCAGGACCCAGCATTAAGGGCTTGGCAGGGCAAAAAAGAAAATGTTGAAGCTGCGCAAAAAGCATTCATAAAGCGCGCAAGGTTAAATAGCCTAGCAACAAAAGGGCTTTATTCCGAAGACATGGAAAAAGATTGAACATGACAATAAAAGTTGGCATAAACGGATACGGAACTATAGGCAAAAGGGTAGCTGATGCAGTTGCGATGCAGAAAGACATGAAATTAATGGGAGTTACATCACATTCTTACAGCTTCAATACGGAAGTTGCAAAGCAAAAAAAATATAAAATATTCACTTTGACTTCAGAAGCGGAAAATGAGTTGAAGACAAATGGCGTAAAGCCAGATGGCAATTTTCAAAATCTCCTGGACGAGGTTGATGTTATTGTCGATGCGACTCCAAGGAAAGTCGGAAAAGAAAATATAGACAGATTCTACAAGTCCAATAAATTAAAGGCAATTGTCCAAGGCGGCGAAAAGCATGAAGCTACTGGCATTAGCTTTGTTGCGCAATGCAATTACAATGAAGCGGTCAATAAAGATTTTGTCAGAGTTGTGAGTTGCAATACAACTGGATTATGCAGAACTCTTGACGCAGTAAATAAGAAATATGGAATAATAAGCGTGCACGCAACTATGATTAGGCGTGGAGCAGATCCATGGGATATATATCATGGCCCAATAAACGCGATTGTTCCTGTGCTAGAAATGCCCAGCCATCATGGCCCTGATGTGCAAAGCGTGTTGCACAATGTTGAGATTTTCACGACTGCATTGAGCGTGCCCTCGACTTTGATGCACTTGCATACTCTAACTGTTGATTTAAAGAAAAAAACCAATGTTGACGATGTTATAGAGCTTTTCAAGAACTCAACAAGAATCAGAGTTGTGAGAAATGCAGAGCACTTGCGCTCAACAGCAGAAATCATGGAATTTGCAAGGGATATGGGTAGATTAAGAGGAGATATGCCTGAAATCTGCGTTTGGCAGGAAGCGATTGGAATAACCTCTAATGCGCACAACAAGCTTCTTTACATGCAGGCAGTACACCAGGAGTCAGATGTTATTCCAGAAAACATTGACTGCATAAGGGCAATGATGGGCTTTAAAGATGCTCAAAAATCAATTGAAATGACTAACATTACTTTTGGGATAAAATAAAAAATAAAGTGAAAATTTAATTTATGAGGTGGTTTATATTATTATTGGCGTGCCTAAGGAAACCAAAGACAAGGAGCATAGAGTTGCTTTGACGCCAGAAGGCGCTAAACAGCTTATTTCCAACGGGCATAATGTGCTTGTTGAGAAAAGCGCAGGAGTCGGCTCTGGCTTCAGCGACGACGATTATGAAAGAAATGGCGCCAAAGTAGTTAATGCAGACGAGGCGTGGAATTGCGATCTTGTTACAAAAGTAAAAGAGCCTTCGGAAAATGAATACAAATTTCTAAGACAAAACCAGATTCTTTTTACTTACTTGCACCTTGCTGGAGTTGCAAAAACATTGACAGAAGCTTTGCTAAAAAACAGAATAACAGGCATCGCCTATGAGACAGTTGAAGATGAAAGGGGAAGCTTGCCGTTGCTTGCCCCTATGAGTGCAGTTGCTGGCAACATGTCTGTAACAATTGGATCTTACTACCTTGCAAAATTCAATAATGGCAAAGGAGTGCAGCTTGGCAGAGTAATGAATAAAAAATATGGGAAGGTTGTTGTTATTGGCGACGGCATTGTTGGAGTTCATGCAGCTGGTGTAGCATATGCAATGGGGGCAAATGTTTATATGTTTACCAGGCATATTGACAGAAAGGAAAAATTAAAGCAACAAATTGGAGTTGTGCTGAATGTTGAAATGTCCTCTTCTGAAAATATATCAAAACACGTAAAAGACGCTGACTTGGTTGTTGGGGCTGTTCTGGTAAAAGGCGCAAAAGCCCCTTGGGTTATCACAGAAGACATGGTGAAAACAATGCAGCCTGGCTCTGTAATTGTGGATGTCAGCATTGACCAAGGCGGCTGCATAGAAACTTCAAAGCCAACATCTCATTCAAACCCAATTTTCGTAAAGCATGGAGTAATTCATTATTGCGTTACCAATATGCCAGGTGCTTACCCTCGCACTTCAACGCTGGCATTGACGAATGCGACATTGCCTTACCTTATTAAATTGGCAAACAGCGGGTTTGAGAAGGCAATTAGGGATGATGCAGGATTTGTAAAAGGAGTTAATACTTATAAAGGTTTTATAACATACAAGCCAGTTGCAGAAGCTTTGGATATGATGGATAAGTTCAGGGAATTGAAGGAACTGATTTAATGAACATTCTTAGTATATCGGTATATGGTTGAATTTGCTTTCTTTCGCATTTTTCTGCTCGAATACATTTTAAGCTCGCGGGCTAAATCCTTGATTGAATAATTTTTCCAGTCCTCAACAAACAAATGGATGTGGTCTGGTCCGCAGTCTATTGCGGCTACGCGAACTTTAAGTTGCTGCGCCCTCTCGACAAGGTAAGCTATTGTCTGCTCCCGCGCCAGCTGATCACGAAAGATGTCGCGCCTGTAAGCAGGCATGAACTGCAGGTGCAGGTTTGTCTCGCCCACAGTGTGGGCACTATGCCTTAGTTCGTTTCCCATTTTATTTCTCCGATGGTTTTTTATAGAAGTATAGCTATCGCTACTTTGCTTCTTTTTTTCAGAGCGCTACCATCAAGCGCTCATTTTTTTTCTTAGAATTGTAGAATAAGAATATTACCAAGCGGCGTATCTGCTTTCAACTGCGGATTTCGCTTCGCTCAATCCGCGAGGGTTCAGCAGGTCACGCCGCTCTAAAACGAAAGGTTAATATAATCTAATTCAAAGTAATTCTTACAGAAATGCAGACTATAAAAAAAGGTGTACTTTGGATTTTACTTGCAGTTGCCTTGGCTTCAACAGCCTTAGCCTCTCATCATTCAGTTATGCAAACCCACGCTGACAAGTTTCCGGTTTTTTGCTCCCACCCAACCATAACCACTGTTGCAAGTGGCGCATGGGACAACCCATCAACATGGCGAGAGAATAGGGTGCCGGCAGCGGGAGACGACGTCCTGATTGGAGCTGGTTACACAGTGGAATATGGTATTGTAAGCGATAATTCTATTGATTGCATAACAGTAGACGGCAGTCTGAAATTTAATGCAAATACAAATACAAGGCTTAAAGTGCAGAATCTTCAGGTAATGGAAAACGGTTACCTAGAACTTGGAACAGAAGCGAATCCCGTGGGTTCCGACTTTGTCGCGGAAATAATAATTGCTGACAAGCCCATTGACATTTCAATGGACCCGTCGCAGTATGGCAACGGCATTATTGGATTTGGTAAAGTTGTCATTCACGGCGCTGTCAAGGCGCCGACCTTCACGCGAACTGCGCAGGAGCCAAAAAAGGGTGATTCATTCATACTTTTGGATACAAGCCCGACAGGGTGGAAAGCTGGTGACAAGCTGGTGATCCCGGACACTAGGCAGCTGAACCCAAAGAATGAAATCAAGGCAAACTACAAGCCGCAGTGGGAGGAGATGACAATCAAGTCTATATCCGGCAATAGGATTGAACTTTCATCCCCATTGGCATTTGACCACTTGGGAGCAAGGGACGGAGCTGGAAAGCTGGATTTCCAGCCGCACGTTGGCAATTTAAGGCGCAACGTTGTTATAAAGTCCGAGAATCCATCAGGGGTGAGGGGGCATACACTATTCACGGCCCGGGCAGACGTTGACATCCGTTATGTTGAGTTCAATCAACTAGGAAGGACTAAATTTGACCCGCTTGACAGCACAACCTTTAATTCAGATGGCTCAGTGGCGCACATAGGCACTAACCAAATTGGAAGGTATGCTTTGCATATGCATCATCACATCGGGCCGAGGCAGACGCCGGCAAATGGCTACCAGTACACTCTAATCGGAAATTCAATTGATGGTGGCTCTTCGTACAACAAAGTCAAATGGCCGATTACCATTCACCATAGTCATTACGGGCTAATAAAGGATAATGTGGCATACAATTGGGGTGGAACCGGAATTACAACAGAGGACGGCTCGGAAAGCAACAATGTCTTTGACCATAATTTCGTTGTTGGAATGGTAGGAACTTTCCTTCGGGATATTAATGACGGCGATTCGGCAACTTTGGCTGACCCATTCTGGTTTAGGGGACCGCTAAATTACGTCAGGAACAATGTAGCAGCCAATGGACGGATAGGATATGTGGTGTACACGCCTGACAAGATCAATTATCACCACCCTGGTGTAACTGACGTGTACATTCCAAAATTTCCGGGCGCTGACCCAGAAGTTCCATCAGAAAGTCTCAAGGTGTTTGTGCCTCACAAATCATTCAAGGAATTCTCAAATAATGAGGCGTACGGAGCTATGTCTGAAGGTATTTTCCTGTGGGATATCGGCGACAAGTGGACTAAAAGGGGAAGTCAGACTGAGGGGGAGGAGAATTTTATCAAAGATTTCAAGGTGTGGCATGTCTATACCCAAGGTATCTGGATTTATTACCATTCTACTCTCACCATAGATGGATGGATTCAGCGCGGCGATCCGAAGCTTATCCCAGTTTCGAGGGATTTAGTAGGACTGCATTGGGGTGGGAGCGGCTCACGACGATTGTATGTTAAGAATGCAGACATTCAGGGTATGGAATTTGGAATCATCAACAGGGGAAGAGGCGCTGCAGAGCTGATGATTTTAAAGGACTCTTACCTAAGAAATAGTGTTAACATTAAATTTAGGCCATGGAGCCAGTCCCCTCCCAGCGGGAAGCGTCAGACTTTTATGGAAAATGTGAAGTTTGATCTGCTTCAAGTCCCGGGCAAAACCACCACAGGATATGCCATTCAAATGGAATACAGCCCAGCCTCAAGCTCAGATACAAATATTCCTGACTTGAATTACGTGTTTAACTATAATAATGTTCCTGGAGATAATTTTCAGGTTTTTTACACTGTGCAGGGGACACAGAATACTGTAGGCGGCCTTGCCCCATGCAAAGATACTCGACCAAGCATTCTTGGCTACACTTGCCCTTTTTCCGGGATTAGTGTGCCGCCATTCCCGGTTCTTGGCCCTGTTGGAGTTGATACCTCTCCTCCGGTAATC
Organism: uncultured Methanosarcinales archaeon; assembly: GCA_964559395.1. Taxonomy (GTDB): domain Archaea; phylum Nanobdellota; class Nanobdellia; order Woesearchaeales; family GW2011-AR4. Next base: position 5,269 of record CAZLGX010000010.1, on the reverse strand, counting down.
TCAAACGGATTGCCATCAGGAACATTACCTTACAGTACTTCTCAAGCAACCATGTCCATAATAACCAGCGAGAATGCAAATTGCAGATTCTCTCCAACGTCGAACGTACCGTATTCCTCGATGCCAAATTCCTTCTCAACAACAGGATTAAAGTCGCATTCGAGCATATTGCTGGGATTGGCCAATGGAAACTCTTATAGGTGGTACGCAAAATGCCAGGATTCCAATGGAAATTCTAACCCTAACGATTATGTCATAAGCTTTGCAATTGCATCAGGGTCATCTGATTCAAGCGCTCCAATCGCCTCGTTAACAAACCCGCTTCAAGGATCTACTGTCGCAGGAACTACGGCGATTACTGCAACAGCATTGGACGATGTTGGCGTTGGACGCGTGGAATTCCTAATTGACGGCACATTAAAATTCACGGATACTTCCAGTCCATACAGTTATTCTTGGGACACTTCGAATGGTGGGGCGCATCCTTGCGGCGGAACACATACACACAGCTTATCTGTAAAGGCTTATGACCTTGCAGGCAATGTTGGAGCAAGCCCTTCGGTCCTGGTGAATATGGACGATCCTGCATACTGCAATTCGGGGGTGCAAGGCGACATTAACAGCGACAAAATAGTTAACATATTTGACCTAGTACTGCTAGTGCGGGATTTTGGAAAGACTTCAGGGTTCAATCCAAAGGCTGATATGAAAAAGGATGGCATTATTAACATATTTGACATTGTTGAACTTGTAAAGTACTATGGGACAGTGTTAAGTTAATCTAACCTAATCAATTATTTTGCACTTTAAGCCTTGTATCTTTGCTTTCATACAATATCTGGTTACATTTCTACATAGAGTCTCGTTTGGGTGATCTAATAATTCTTGACCATATACGGCTTGTATTCCTATAGCCTTTGAGATTGTTATCACATTCAAGAGTGCTGCTCTTAACATATCCTCTTCATTTAAATATTCGTCTAAAGCCATTCTCCCCTCAAATCAAAGCTTGTCGCATTTGTTATTTTGACATTAATTTCATCTCCCAAACTAAAATCTCCTTGTACAACAACTGGTTTGTAACAATCATTTCTCCCAATCCACGAATCATATTTGCCTTTTTCATCTATTAAAATTTTTCCTTTCCAATTAATCCATTTTTGATTTTGTTCATAAGCTATTTCTCTGTACAAATGAGTCATTATTCTTGATCTTCTCTTTAATTCATTTGTAGAGTGCTGCTTTAATTTAGCTGCTATTGTACCTTCTCTTGCAGCATACCTTGATAAATTTAAGACGTCTGGTTTTGTATTTCTTAATAGTTTCACCGAATCTTCAAACTGGTCTTCAGTCTCAGTTGGGAAGCCGACAATTACGTCTGTTGATATTGTTATTTCTGGAATTTCTTTTCGGAATGCTTCAATAATGCGGATGAAATCTTCAACTTTATATTTTCTGTTCATTAATCTTAATATCTCATTGTTTCCAGATTGAATTGGTATATGCAGGAATTTGAACATTTTGGGATGTTTAAATATTCCTATCAATTCATCAAGCATTGTTATTGTGTTACCAGGGTTCATCATGCCAATTCTTACTTTGAAATCTATCGGTACCGATAAAATATTTTTCATCAATTCAACTAATTTCTGCTTCCCGCCCTGCTCAACCATGTAGGCGCCGGTATCATTAGATGTTATCCATATCTCTTTGCATCCAGCCTTCAAATGCTCCTTCACATCCCGTCTTATTGCGTCCATAGGATAAGAAAATAATTTTCCCTTGACTAATTTTGTCGAGCAGAAAGTGCAGAAATAATTGCAGCCGTTCAAAATAGGCACTATGCCGATAACTGGATTTTTTCTGACAGAGGGCAGGTTAACTTTCTGCTCATATTTCTTATCCATCAATTCAAGAACAGTTCCATTCATTGAGTTTTCAACAACAGTTGAAATTTTTCCAAGGTTATGGGTGTTAACAAAACTTATGTTATCATTAATATTCTTTATTTTTGGAACAATACTTTCAGTTATGCAGCCAGCAACAATCAGTTTTTTATCTGGAAATTGTTTTTTTAATCGCCTAATTTCCCTTAATGCAGTTGTATCGCCTTTTACTGTGCAGATATTAACAACATTTATGTCTGATCTATTTTCCTCATTAACAATATCAAAACCAGAATTATTCAATAAACCCATCATTATTTCTGATTCTCGTAAGTTGCTGCTGCAGCCTTGGGTGATGAAATGAATGGATGGCATGAATCAAAGGAAATGATTTCGGATTATAAAAGTTTTGTTTGTGTTATTCGGCGCTTCCATTTGGTGTATTTCTATTTGAAAATCTTTCTTTCATTCTCTCATAAAAAAAACTACAGGTATTTGTTAATAGGGCAACTGATATCATATATGCCAAATGTTCTTCTGACAATTTCAGCACCACCGCAGAGCTGGTTATAAATCCTGTAAAATGAAGAAGTTTTGTGATATCCTGTTCCAAAGTGTCAGAAAGGCCAAGAATCCCGCTTGATAAATCTCTTTCTTTGGCTCTTTCTAATTGATTTTGATATATTCTTTTAGCAGTTAGGTATATGTAGGGTCTCGAAAAACCACTGGTAAGTGAAAAAATATACCGTTCATGGAATTCATTTATTTTATCTACTAGTTTCCTAGAAAGTTTCGAAATATGCTCTAAATATAAATCTTCTTATCTGATGTATTTTCCCCTGCTCTTCTCCATTATCCAGCTCGTTAGGACTCTTGTTTCGTATTCATCAGGTGTGTGTATACTCTCATGTATATCAACCATTCTTGCGGTTTTTCCAGTCAAATCTGCTCTTCTTGCCATAAAGTTTTCTCCAAGATAAGTAAATCCAAGAACGCCTCCCATGACATTTTCAGGCAGAATGTTCAGCCACTTAAGCGGAACTCTATTAGTCATGTCTTCCTTGTTTTCAATATGCTTTTGTACATAATTTCTTAAATGCTTCCTGTAAGTTATGGTCAATCTTTCTTCCGCGTAATTGTCTTCGTAGGTAATTAAAATACTATAAGGCAGAACTTTGTCTGGATTTTCTTTTTTGTTTATTACTTCAGAAGAATAAACCCCCTTTTCGTCTTTTTTCACCGCTAATTTCAATTTCTCTTCATCTGAATTTTCTTCGTATTTTATTGTTATAGAATAATTATTTGCTTTTTCATCCTTGCTTTTATTGCGTCTCAAGTCTAACGAATAGAATAAATTGTTTGAATTCAAAACTGCGTTTTTTGCGACTTTTACATTATCAGCGAGATTTTTCCGCATTAGTTTTTCAAGGTCATTTATATCCTTAAAATCCATTCTTGGCTGATTATTTACGATATTTTCCAGCTTGGATTCTTGTTTCTTATTTCTAGCATTTATTTTATTGTCAATAAACGGAATTACATATCTAAATAAAGTTGATAACAATTCCAATTCAATTTTCTCAACAAAATTTTTTTCCCTATTCATTTGCCTGATTAAAAACCTTTACCGCTTCATTCAATAATTTTTCTGCCTCTTCCTTATTATTAGAGTCAGTAATGATCCTGAAAATATTAGATTCGGTCTTTGACGCCCGAAACCATGCAAAGGAACTTCTGTTTGGAACTAACTTCAATCCGCCCTTTATGCCGCCGGTTTTCTTGATTTCAAAGCCTTTTTTGGAATAATAATCTTCAATATGATTCTTAATTTGATCATGTTTCATTGGCTCATACTCTATTTTTTTGCTTAAGGTGTAATATTTTGGAAGTTCTTCTACTATATTATGCAGTTTATGCCCTTTTTTTGCAACAATGGATAGTATTATTAATAAAGTCAGTATGCCGTCCCTGCATTTAGAAGGCGAAATTATAGCGCCTCCGCTTGATCCTTCGCCGCCGACAATCGATTTCAATTTTTTCATCTCTTCAACAATATTTGTTTCTCCGACTTCAACTTCTCTTATTTTGGCTCCAAATCTTTGCACAACATCTCCTACAATATTTGATGTTGCGTCGTTAACCACAACAAACTGGTTTCTTGGATTTTTGACATTAGACAGGGCTTCATAGGCAACCAAAGCAAGAATGTAGTTTCCTGATAAAAACTGGCCGTTCTGCATCAAAATCTCAACCCTGTCTGAATCGCAGTCAAATCCAGCGGCGAAATCTGCTTTTTTTTCATCAATTATATTTTTTAAATAAATTAAAGAGTCCTCTGTTGGCTCAACTTTTCTGTTAAATTCTCCATAAGTCATATTGACGCCAGTAACCTCGACGCCAGCCTGCTCAAGAATTTTTTTCGCAACAACTCCTGCGCCGCCGTTTGGATCAATAACAATTCTCTGCCTGGACTTTTTTATATTTTCAATATTCTCCTTTCCGATTATGCCTACCAAAAAATTAGAGTATTTTCCAAGTACTTCGCTGTTCCTTTCAATTACCCTTCTGTCCTGTATTTTGTGGAAATTTGCCAGCGATTTTGAGCCACGTATTACCAAATTCATCTCTTTTTCATTCAAAACAGAACCGTCATGTCTTAGAAATTTAAACCCATTCCAGAATGGCTCGTTATGCGATGCTGTTATTATAATGCCCCCATCAGCATTAAAATGTCTGACTGCAAACTCAATAGCTGGAGTTGGCAGAATCCCGACATCGATAAAGTTTGCATCCACAAGCCCGAGAATTGAATCCATGAGCTTTATTCCCGAAGGCCTTGTATCCATGCCTATAACAAGAGTTATATTGTTTTTGTTAGTTTTATTTCTTAAAAAAGAGATATAAGAGTGGGCGTATCTAACTGCAATACGTTCTGTTAAATCCTTGTCATAGATTCCTCTTACGCCTGAGAATGATTCTACTAGTGCCATATTTGATTGTTAGTCGGAAGTGTTTATATTTTTATTGAATTAAATCAAAATCTTTTTATATTGTTTAATCTGCTTACTTGATAGGTGATTTTTATGGCCGTGGAAATACCGTCTAAAGTTCAAATACAGCTGGCCGGATTCAGAAAAATAGACAGCTCATCTATGCTTGTTGTCAATAACAACATAGAAAAACACGCCAGAAGAATAGCAGAATTAGCGGTAAAAACGGCATATTTACATATAACTCTAAAGCCAATTCATGAGAGGGAAAAAAGCGAAATTTATGATATACATGCGAAAATAACAGACAGCGGCAAAGTTTACACTTCTCACGTAACTGACAGAAATTTATTTGCAGCAATTGATAAAGCATTGCAGAAAATAATTAATGAA
>CAZLGX010000009.1:0-13618 GCA_964559395.1 uncultured Methanosarcinales archaeon | reverse complement strand
TATATAAGTTAGTACAATAGTTTCTAATAAAAGGTGAAAATGTGTTTGATAAACTCGAAACAGAGCTTAAGATAAGGGGATTCAGCAACAGAACAGTCGAATCTTACCTTTACCACAACATAAATTTCAGTAATTTCATAAAAAAGGATCCAAAGGAAGTCAACGAACAAGACGCCAAGAAGTATCTAGCTTACCTAATCTCAGACAAAAAATACAGCCCAAGGAGCGCAAATCTTGCCTTAAGCTCTCTCAAGTTCTTCTACAACGAAGTATTGCAAAATTCAGCCTTTAATGAGGTTAAAGCCCCAAAGCTAGAGAAAAAGCTTCCGACAGTTCTGACAAAGGATGAGATAAAGAAACTTCTTAACGCTGTTAATAATCCTAAGCACATGCTTATTATCGAGTTTATGTATTCTTCTGGATTGAGAGTAAGTGAATGTGTTAATCTAAAAATCGACGATCTTGACATAAGCGAAAAAATGGGCAAGATAAAGCACGGAAAAGGCAACAAAGAGCGCTACATTATACTTTCGGATAACTTGATAAATCATTTTAACAACTACATATCAAAAAAGAAAGACAATAGCCAATATGTTTTCTCGGTAAATGGTAGGCCTATAACTACAAGGCAGGCTCAAAAAGTTGTGAAGGAAGCTGCTAAGAAAGCAGGCTTAAAAAAAAGGGTTTTCTGCCATGCATTAAGAAGCAGTTTTGCAACTCATTTGCTTGAAGCAGGCACTGATATAAGGGTTATACAGGAACTTCTAGGACATTCTGATTTGTCAACAACGCAGATTTACACAAAAGTGTCAACGCAGCAGCTGAAGAAAGTAAAAAGTCCGTTAGACACCCTATAATTAAAAGTTTTAATCAATAATAAAAAGAATTAAAAAATTTAAAATCCAAATTCCATCAGGCTCAACTGCAATATATTCTCTTTGGCCTGCAAAGTCTTGAATTCTGGGTCAAGTCTCAAATGCGGCTTTGAGTTGAAGTAGCGCTTTATTATTGGCACTCCTTTCTCAATAATCGACGTCACATAATTGCCTGCAAGCTGCTCTGAAATGCCTAGTTTTTCAGTTATGTCTGCATAAGTAACGCTGCCCTTTTCCTCTTCAAGAGTGTAAATAACCAAGAAGACGTCCTGCTCCCTCCTGTTAAGTCTCTTGACATCGAAATTGTTTCGCTTTGCAGCAGGCATGCCTGCTGATTCCAGGAACATCTGCATTTGATCTACTCTTTCGCTTAGCCTGTCAAGCTTTTTTTCAATCTCGCCAATGCACTCGTAGCTTGCAGCTATCTCGTTTGTGTTCTCGTTAATTGCCTGCAGATGCTCGTCAAATTCCTGCCTTATCCTGGCAAATTCCTGCCTTAGGCTCTTGCTGATTGGCGCTAATTTTAGATTAATGCCTCTAAGAAATAATTTCCTCAAAATTGCAATCACCCCCAGGAATTTTTGGTTAAGGGTTGTTTAAATAGGTTTCTATTTTTTCAGGTTTTCTTCAGCATTTTCAGAAGAAAATGCTTTTCCTTGCCCTGCCTTATGACTGCGATTTCATCTGACTGCTCTATTTCCTCCAGCAGCCTGTAGAAAGAGCTTTTTGAGCACAGATTCTGCTCGTCAACTACTATTTCTTTAAGCTGCTGTGCAGATACCCGCTCGTATTTCCTGATATAAGAAATTAAGATGCTTTTCACATAATCTTTTGAGTTTCTGGTGATTCTTTTGACTATTCTTTCCTTCATTGACAGCTTTTTTTGCTCCAGTCTTTCAAGCCTTTGGTAAAGTGCGCTTATTTCATTTTGCACCTCTTTTGGTACTTCTTTTTCCACAGTAATAGCTTGCTGAGGCACTGCCTGTTTTTGCTCATGAATCCTTGCCATGTCGTCTATCTTGGCATCTAAATCCCTTATTTTTGCCATCATTCCCTCAAATGAGTAAAATTCGTCGATAATCCTTCTTATATCCTCCCTTGTCTTCGGCATATAAGAAAGCTCTAATTGCAGCTGTTTTATGAGCTGCTCCTGCTCCATGTTTTTCCTGTACAGGTAGTTTAGCCACTTGAAGAGGTTTGTTGTGTCTCTTTTTACATTGCCAAATGATATTTTGAGAAGCTCGTTTATCTGCATTAATTTCTTTTCTCCAGCGTCATCTTTTTTTTCTTTTTTCCAGAACATACCAATGATTTTACCTGACATTTATTTAAATCTTTTGATTTTTGGGAATAAATTGGGACTATTAAAAGACTATTTTGGGACTATTTTTCGACGACAAATTTATAAAATAGGGATTGAAATAGGACTATATTGGGATTAGGTTGGGAATTGGTTGGGAATGAAGATATAAAATAGAAAATTATTCATATAGATAGATGCTGCATAAAAATGAATAAGTTTTGTTATATTTTAAAATTAAGATTGTGAGAAAGTTAAATAACTATTTTAACATAATTTTCCAAAAAATTAAATAAAACTAGTATATCCTAAGGGTATGTAGATAAAACGCAGCTATTTGTTTACCATATCAAAAAAATTAGTATATATTAAAGTTTATTCGTAAGAAATGAGGGGAATTCATATTTCATCAACCTGGATAAAAATAAAGAAATAAGGAGTAATAATTAATTTCGATATTGAAAAAATATAAATATTAGAAGTTTACTCATGAAAAGTGAGAGTTCAAGATGAATAAAATAATATCAAAATCGAGCCTTGCAATAGTTTTATCAGACCTAAAAGGATTTGAAAGCCCAAAAGTAAGGCAAGAGCAGTATCTGACAGACAGCGAAATAGCAGCCAGTGTGCTTTGGAGCGCATATTTGCTTGGAGATATAGAAGGAAAAGGTATAGCTGACCTTGGCTGCGGAACTGGCATTTTGGGCATAGGGACCCTATTATTAGGTGCAAATAGGTCATTATTTATAGACGATGATAAAGGGGCTATGGAAACAGCCAAAAATAACATCTCAAAGCTGAAGAGTGAGGGTTACAGCCTTGGAAAGGCGCATTTTAAATGCCGGGACATATCAGATATAGGAGAAATAAAAACAGATGTAGTAATTCAGAATCCACCTTTTGGTACAAAGAATAGCCATGCGGATATTTCTTTCCTTGAAAAAGCCCTTGAAATAGCCCCTATTGTATATTCCTTCCACAAAAGTGAGAGTAAGGGCTTTTTGGAGCGGTTTTCAGCCAAAAAAAACGCCAAAATCACCCATATTTGGAACTTTAAATTTCCCCTGAAGGCAACTTTTTCGTTTCACCGTCGACAAATTCATCGCATAGATGCCAGTTGCTTCAGGTTTCAGAAGATTAATTAATTTTGACAACGAGGCAATGCTTTGATAATAAAGCCATGGAACAGCAAAAGGTTTTTAAAGCCCCTGAATGTTCTACCAAATGAATAATATGGAAATCAAAATTCTCGACGACAAAAAAAACAAATTGATTGTTGAGGTAAAAGGCGCAGAGCACACTTTGTGCAATACGCTGAAATCCGAGTTATTAAATGACAAACACGTTAAGATTGCCACTTATAGCATAAGGCATCCTCAGATAAGCCTGCCACAGATCATAGTTGAGACAGATGGTGAAATAAGCCCAAAAAACGCTGTAATAAATGCTGTGCAGCGACTTCACAAGATAAATGAAAAGTTCAAGAGAGAATTTGCTGCGGCAATTAGATAGGTTAGTATTTCTAAATGTTCGCCTAATTTTCGTTTGGCAAACTTTTTGACAAAAGATTCCTTAAACTTCGCCTAATTATTTCTTTTATATATGAAAATAATTCTGGAAATAGGCAGAAAAGCTTATAAATTCATAGTGCCTAACTGCAAAATCAGTTAACACTTTGCGAGGCATAAAGCCTAGAGTGCTCACTTCGTTCGCAAAATGGTTTTTTTCCGTATAAAAAAAATTAAAGGAAAGGAATATGCTTATATTGTTGAGAATAAGTGGAAGAGAACCCCAAAATCGGTTCACGCTTTGCGAGGCGTAAAGCCCCAAGGAAGCAGGCAGAAAGTAAAAGGGTATATTGGAAGAGTTTACAGATTTAATCTGAAAAATACTATCGATTTCTTGCAATTCAAGAAGATTGAAAAAGTTGAAAAATATGTCATTGAGAAAGATTTCAAAGAAATAATTAGAGACTTGACTGAGTGGGAGCTCTTCAGGCATGACATAGACAAAAGCAAGTTCACAATAGACTTAAACGACTCTAATGTACAACATGGCACTAAAAATGTTGTAATTATGATGAATGAAGGATTTTTTTGCAAGTATACTGTTAACAACCTTTTTAATTTCAAGCCAAACAACGACGATTCTGATGGGTATAGATTTGCGCGGACCTTTGTGGAAGCTGGCATCAAAGTGCCTCAGGATATTTTTGTAGGTATTTTCGGAAAGTTATTTAAAAGCTAAAGCAGATGGAAAATAAAATGGCAAAATCCATAGGTATCTTGCTCATAATGAGCAGCATAGCAGCGCTGATTGCTGGCGCTTTTATCGATTTAAATTATGGTGCAGCATCCGAAATTACTGGAAGAGCAATAACTAATCATTTCGAAAGCATGAGATTATTTGATTATGTAGAAGCAACTATCTTGTCATATTCTATAATCAGCTTAATCATGGGCCTTGTTTTCTTGTTCAGGGTTTGATTCAAAACTTATATAAAGAGCTTTTATTTCCGCTTTTCAATGGTTTCTAAAGTTCCAAAAAAAATCGCGATCGTTCTAGACGGTAACCGTCGCTTCGCCAAAAAAATAGGTTTGAATCCATTAAGAGGTCATGAGTTTGGGCTGAAGAAACTCGAGGATTTGTTTAAATGGTGTCAAGAGCTTGGAGTAAAAGAATTGACTCTTTATACCTTCTCTGCTGAGAATTTTAACAGGACACAAAGGGAGATTGATTATCTATTCAGCTTGTTCAAGAACGAAGTCGAAAAGATAAAACAGGAAAAGGGTGTCTTTAAAGAAGGGATAAGGTTTAATTTTATTGGAAGGATAAATAGGTTCCCTAAGGCTATAAAGGATTCCATGCTTGACATAATGGAAAAGACAAAAAAATATAACAAGTTTATAGTTAATTTCGCAATGGCTTACGGCGGCCGGCAGGAGATAATAGATGCTGTTAAGAAAATAGCCAAAAAAGTTGAGAAAGGCAGAATAAAGCCTGAAAACATAAATGAAGATACTATAAAACAGAATCTTTACCTCTCAAGCGAGCCAGATTTGGTTATAAGGCCAGGAGGTGAAAAACGTATAAGTAATTTTCTCATTTGGCAGTCATCTTACAGTGAACTAATATTCATAGACAAGCTATGGCCCGAGTTTACCAAGGAAGATTTGATAAAGTGCGTAGAAGAATTCAACAAGCGTGAAAGAAGGTTTGGCGAATAAAAACAAACCTATAAATATAAGTTTATCCAAGCTTTGTAGTTTAAAACATTCTTGAAAAGGTGCATTTAATGGATGCTTACGAACAATTCAATGAGAGCTTAAAGAATGCTGCCGAGGCATTCAAGAAAGTTGACAAAAAAGAGGTAATAAGGCTGATAAGCCATCTTGACGCAGATGGAATAAGCGCAGCATCCATTATGATAAAGCTTCTGAGCAATGATAACAGGAAATACTCTGTTTCCATAGTGCAACAGTTGAATTCAGCAGTGATAAAACAGATTGCTTCCGAGCAGTATAACTGCTTCGTATTTACAGATATTGGCTCTGGCCTGATAGATGAAATAAAAGAGCACCTAAAAGGCAAAAAGGTGTTTATTCTTGATCACCATAGTGTTGCTGATGCCTCTGATTACGGGGACATTGTTTTTGTAAACCCGCACCTGCATGGCATTGATGGAGGCAAAGAGATTTCAGGAGCAGGAGTTGTGTTTAAGTTTGCATGTGCCGTGGATTCAAGCATGGAAGAGATGGCTCATATTGCAATAGTAGGCGCTTTGGGAGATTTGCAGGAGCAAAACGGTTTTTTAAGGCTTAACCAAGGAATTTTGGATATTGCTGTGAGGAAAAAAAGGATACAAGTAACAACAGGATTAAGGATTTTTGGCTCACAAACCAAGCCATTGCATAAGGCATTGGAGTATTGCACTGATCCGTATATACCGGGAGTTTCCGGCTCAGAGTCCGGAGCAATACAATTTCTACACCAGATTGGGATAGATCCAAAAAGTGGCAATGACTGGAAAAAAATAGTGCATCTTGACAATGAAGATATGAAAAAGCTGGTTACAGGAATTATAATGAAAAGGCTTAATGAAGCAAAGCCCGATGATGTTTTGGGAAATGTGTATATCTTACCGCATGAGGATGAGGAAAGCCCGACAAGGGATGCAAAAGAATTTGCAACTTTGCTTAATGCATGCGGAAGATTAGGAAGAGCATCTTATGGGATTGGAGCTTGCTTGGGCGATAAAAAAATAAAGCAACAGGCGATAAGAAGCTTGGCTGATTATAAAAAAGAAATTGTCAAGGCGCTTAACTGGTACAATGAAAACAAGTTCAGCGACGATGTCCTGTGGGGAGATGGCTTTGTCATAATAAATGCAAAGGAAAACGTCATGTCAACGATGATTGGAACTTTGGCTTCCATACTATCCAAATCAAATGTGATGACAAACAATACATTTATTCTTTCAATGGCTCAGGCGCTTGACGGCAGCACAAAAGTTTCCTTAAGAACAACTAATAATGAAAATGGCGCATTTGATTTAAGAAAAATTGTGGAGGAAATAACTGATGGAATCGGCAATGCAGAAGCAGGCGGGCATCAAAATGCCGCTGGGGCCATAATACCCTCAGATAAAGAAAATGATTTTGTCGAAACAGCAAAAGAAGTTCTTGGGAGGTATGCTGCGATAGAGAAGATTGGGTGAATAGATTTTGAATTTTTCCCACTCAAAATCATCCTCAACACACTTTTTTAAAGAAAATGCTTGTATAATCTTTTAGATTATGCGAAAGGGCAAAGAGTGATAAGGGGGTTTGAGTGTAACTTCTCGGTGGGCATTGGACGAACTTTTTATAGGAAAAATATTTATAGAAGCGTCTAAAAGATTTGTTTTATGACAAGCGAAGAAAGTCTTACTAGAAGATTTGAAAGGATACTTGATGGGATAGATGCACTTTGCTCAAAGAATTCATCGAATCCTCAACTCTACACGACTTCTGACAATTTTGAAAAACGACTATTCTTATCAAAATTAAAGCCAGTAATAGACGAATTAGAGCATCTTGGTATTGAAAAAGTCAAATTGGAAGAAGCTATTCAAAAAATTCTTAGGAAAATTGAGGAAGATGTGAGAAAAATATTAATGAGTGCGCAATTAACAGAAACAGAAAGAAGGATTAAGCAAATACTACAACAAATGAGAGGGGAAGGCGTTGATTATTTCACTCTTGGAAACGTCACGCTCGGTTTACGAGACTTGAGAGAACTTAGTGTTTCAGAACATGATTTGGAAAAAGCGAGAGAGCGTGTATTAAGGGTTTTAGAAAGGCTCGTTCAAGCAGCCGAAAAATTGGAATGATTTTTAATTAACCATCTCTTTTGTTTTCAAAGTTTTCACTTTATCCTGCTTCTCAAAATGCCCGTCATCCGACCATATAACTGAATCGCTAATGCTCAATGCAGTTGCAATAAAAACAACATCTTCAGGATCAATATGTTCCATTATTTTCTTTGCTTCGTCCCAATTTTTCTCTATTTCTTCTGTTGGTACTAATTTGATGTATTTAAACAAAGTTGCCATAATTTTATCATATTCTTCCTCTGTTAATCCGGATTTTTCCAGGATATACTCTTTATACTTTCTGATTTTTTCTAATGAAGGTTCAGGAAAATAAAACTCAAACTGAGAATTCAAAATTATCTTTCTGGTCGTTGAATCACGAATCAAGGCAGACAAGATAGCATTTACGTCCAGTATAATTTTCATCTTTTGTTTAGCTCTTCAAAAACATCTCTGTTTATCTTATGAGAAAGTTCATCCACATCTGCCTGCGTCAGCTTGCTTCTTTTTGTTAGTTTGTCCATTACCTCTAAATCTTCAATTTTCTCAGAGATAGATTTCCTAACTACCTCACTCCACCTAATTTCAGAGTGTTTCTTCATTTTCTCATGTAAATCTTCTGGTATGGCTAAAGTTACATTTGGCAATTTCATCACCTTTATGTGAGTTAATGTGATTACACATATATAAATCTTTCTATTGTTTTGGTAATGAATGGGGGGCTGGATTGAATTTAGATAGCTCATCCTTCTATAATACTCTCAATCTCTTTTATTTTCTCAGGATTTAAGCTGACTTGCAGTCCATAAGAAGTTGGCTTTTGCAGGATAAAACCTTCTTTAATCAGCTCATTGACTGCATCTTTTGCTTTTCCAACTATATGTTTTGGCAAGCCGTGAGTTAAGTTTTCAATAGCTGTATGTTTTCCTCCGATAACTCTATGCCTATGGAGTTTTCTTAAGATAATCTTCTTTAAGTCCATTACAAATAGAAATAAAAGGATATATTTATTGTTTTATTCACTACAATGAACGTTCAAATTAACCAAAAAGTATATAAATAAGTTCATTTTAATAAGGTGTATGGAATACAAATCATCTTTCAGGCTAGTGTTTGGCGAGTCGCCAATAGTCAAAGTTATAGATTTCTTCTTAGACAACAGGGAGTTTGACTACAGCTTGACCGATATAGCAAAAAATTCGGATATTGGATGGAGCACGCTGCATGGATTCTGGAAGGACTTGGTAAAGCTTGACATTGTCACAAAAACCAGGAGAATTGGAAGAGCGGAATTATATAGATTAAATTCAAGCAATCCAATTGTAAAGAAATTAATAGAGTTAGATAACGACATTTCCAAGAAATTGGTGAACGAGGAAATCAACAGGCAGAAATTGAAAGTTGTTGTATAATTTGGTATGGATAAAATAACTAATGAAACAGATAAAGAAGAAAAGTGTTTTTTTATGTTGTTAAGTGAATCATCATTAACAAAGACTTGGGATAATGAATATGATAATAAGTGGGACGATTTATTTAAAGAAATAAGTTAAATTATAACACGGTCCTTATCCCGTCAATCTTTTCAGCAACTTCTTGTCCTGATTTGGTAAGCGTAAGAAGCTTTAATCTGCCTTGCTTCTCAAAATTTATCAAGCCGGCTTTCTGCATTTCCTGTAAAATCTTGACAACGTGGGAATAAGTGCAATCAACTAGCTTTGCAACTGAGGAAGCGTAAACTTCGCCTTTTGCATTCTTAAGCTCAACCAGCATCATGGCAGGCTTTTCTCTGAAAAAGACATTGAATATTTCCTTGTTTTGTATTGCCATGCAAACCCCCAGATAATATATGTTTTAGAATATAGTTTGCAATAGATAGTACTATTTAAATATTTCGATTTCTTGAGATATAGAAATTTTTTGATAATTTATTTTTGTATGCTAGATTTTGCAGCCAGATTTGTTATGGAATCCAATTGCTTTTGCAGCTCCACATCTGACTCTGTGCCATAAGAAATTAATATCTTATCTAAATCTTTTATTATATAATTATCAAAATCGTTTTTTAATCTTCCATTCACATAAAATCTGAGTTTTTTGCTATCTTCATTGCAATAATTGTTTTTTTCAAATAAAATACAATTATTATTCATATCCATGCCGACAGATTTCATCATATGCCCAACAGTCAAGCCTGTTGCATGAATATGTATAACATCACCAACACGCTCCTCAAAATGGATGAAACTTGTTGTCAGTTGATATTTGCTCTGCGAGAAATCAACTGCCTTGCCATTGATATAAACTTTGACATCTGCATGCAGATGGGTTGATTTTAATGGGCCTACTCCAGATAATAATGACAATTGGCTGTTATAATTTTGCAATTGCTGCAATTGACTAACTAAACTATCTTTAGATGCCCACTGCCACAAAAACAGAGCCATTATGAAAAAAATCAGGATGTACAACACAAAACTCTTTTTCATTTTACTGTTGTCTTTGGGGCTTTATAATCTTACCTGTGGACAGATCCTTGTAAGAGCCAATAAGCGATGGATGCCTGAAAACAAAAGTTCCGTCTTTTTCAGATGAGTAAAATTGTTTCAAGCTCTGGCTTGATGGATATACATTAACTTCTTTAGTCAAGACAACTGTAGGCACTCTTGTTATGTTATACTTTAATATCAGTTCTTTGCCTTTTGCATCACTTATATCAACAGTCTCTTCCTTGTTTAGAGTAATTGCAAAGCTTTGAGGACTGGACAGAATTGTCTTGTGTATTGATATATTATAGCACTCATTACAACTTTTATCAATTAAGTAAATTACATCCACAAAGCCCCTTAATTGCCCTGTAGTTAGATTAATGAATGGAGGATAAACAGCCCTTAAGATATATGCATCATTTTCTTTAGTTCCAACCTGTGGCCACGCCTGTTGTATTAATTGATAAGCACTTGCATCACTTGACAAGATTATAGTAGGCAAGAAATCTATCTTGTACTTGGAAATCATTGTTTTCCCCTCATCGCTGCTGGAGCTCAGGTTTTTTTGCTCGCTGATTGTTATTCCAGCAAATTTTAGCTGGTTTATGAGGATGCTTAAATCGCTGCAGTTTTTGCATGAAGGGTCCTGCAATAGACTAAGCCTGACTCTTCCAAACACATTGCCGTTTTTTGTATTTGTGTATGGTGGAGCTGCATCATCAAATACCATAGCATTTTCCCTTTTCTCAAGACCTTCAATAGATACTTTTTCAATTTCTCCTGTTACTACCAATGCTGGAACTCGCTCTATCCTGTATTTACTCACAAGCTCTTTGCCTTCCTTCGAGTCAAATTCATATTTTTTCTCAGAAGTTATATTAACCTTGAGCGATTTTACATATTCCATAATTGGCTCTATGTCAGAGCAATCTGTGCATTTTGAATTGCCAATAATAGAAAGTTCAATTTTTCCAGGCCTTAATTTCTCATTAAGATCAGCTATATTTTTCTTTATGCTTTGGTTAACATTCAGAGTCAAAATTAGATTCAGAATTATTACCAAGCCAAGCAAAACACACAGACCTATAAATAAATTTTCAAACTTTATCCATTTATTCTTCCTATCATGAGGCTGATGTATAGTTACATGGTGCTCGCCTGCATGCTTTTCTGTTTTTTCATCATCCATTTTGAACATCTTTAAACCTTGCAGCCTGTTACTTGAGATAGTTTTTCAAATGTCTGCACGTTTTCATACCATTGGTTGTTTATAACCCAAGTAGGTGTTTTCTTTATGCCAGGCAGTTCTTTAAATTCACGATAATTGACATATTTGAAGGATTTTCCAAACATTGCTTTTTGGCCTTGTGTATATTTGCACCAGTCCATTGCGCCATACATAACAGCGCCTTTTTCAGTCAGGCACTTAGCAAATGAATCGTAAGCGCCAGAGCTTTTAGAAGAATAAATACCGTAAGCTATCGATGATAAAACTAATAGGACAATGATGCCACCAATGATGTAATACTTAAATTTACTGGATTTTACAGCTTCCTGCTGAGCATTCTGCTGCATCTCAAGCCGTTGCTCATGCTCCTTCTGGGCTTCTTGGCTTTCGTGCCTTAGCTTCTCTAATTTAAGCTTGCGCTTCTCTCTCTTGCTTAGCTCCATTTTTTCAATTAAAATCCAGAAGCTTTGTCTAATGTAGGTAAACCATAATCAGATTCTGCTGCAACTCCACAGCCTCCGCCAACATACTGGTTTTGCTGCTGACCTTGTTGCTGCTGGTTATAGGTTGAGTAGCCATTTGTACTTGCAGAATTACATCCTGCCAAAAAGATACCTACAACCAAAACTAAAATCACTACAAATTTCGCATTCATTTTTTACCACCCGTTACAATGCTAACTAATGCTAACAGCCGCCTACCATATTTGGCAGGTTCTGTATGCTCGAGGGCACACTATTGCCTGAACTGCTTGATGCTGGCGCGCTTGCAACATTAACTTTTCCAGACTGCACTTGTGATTTTACCGCGCTAAGCTGTATTGCCTGCACTGCTGTCAGCAATACCAAAACAACAAGCACAATCACAATAACTACATTTCTGTCCATTTTTGTTAACCTCCTTCTAGTTATAGACAATTGCGTTGATTTATTATATTTTCACGCAATTGTCTATCTCGTAAATTGCGGCTATATATTAAACTAATTACCGCAATTTACGATATGTTTAATATTATTTAAAGATTTGTATTATTTTTCGATTTGTATTTATTTAATTTTTAACATCCACCTACCATCGCGGGCAGCTCATCCAATGGAGTGACTTGAGCACGAGTTTGCTGTTGTGGAGTAGAACCTTGCTGCAAAAACTGCTGTTTTATTCCTACAGAGCCGCCGTGAGTCAAAGTTGATGCATCTTGCTGGCCTGTGTAAACTAAATAATCTTGAATCATTCCTTGAGGATACCAAAGTCCTTTCCATTTTGTCATTTCTCCCAAAATCTGCTCGTCTGTATATTGGGGGTAATACTTAATGAAGAATTTTGCCATGCCCTGCCATGCATAACTGTGAGCACAGCCGCATCTGTTGATTGTTGTAACGCTATTTGGACCGCCGCAGCAAAAGTCGCATGTAAACACACTTGTAAGCTTATTCCATCTTTGCTCTTCCTCAGGAGTTAATTGGATGGCATTTTCTGTGCCAAATCTTCTAGAGCCAAGCAAAGAAGCCCATACTTTCTGGCTCGTTATTGGATCGTCAAAAGTAGCCCGTTGTATCTTTTCGGAGCCGGGACCTTCCAAAACATAGAAAGGAGTACCAGTTGGAACAACTGCTGCAATTGCGTCTTGCGTTGGATTGCCTGTGCTTTTTAGAGCAGGCGTATCACTTATTGTGGTCCATTCAACAAGTTTTGTTGTTCTTCCATCGGTATTAAGCTGAGGCCCAATAACTACACTGCCTTTGCCAGAGCCAAGCTTTAATGGCGTTGATACAGATTTAACAAAGCTGCTTAGTGGTGATGCTGTGCCACTAACCAAAGCATTTACCTGCGAAACCTGGAATTGGTTGAATACAACAAGAACAGCAATAAGACCGACAAAGCTCCAGCCTAATTTTTCCATAAAGGAAAATGGTTTTTTTTCTGCTTTTTCAAAATGAATTTTGTGCTCTTCTTGGCTTTCTTTGACTAAAAGCAGCCATGCAATCAAACCTATAAGCCCAAAAATCAATAAATATGAGATAGAATTAAGCAACATATTTGAGGAAAGTTTAGCATATTGAAACTGATTGAAAATTAAAACTGCTCCAACTAACAATACTAAGAATAATATAATTTTTTCCATAAACGCATCTTCTTTTATTGAACTCATTTTATTTCAATGCTTCTCTCAGCAGTTTAATTGCATCTGACGTCAATACCATTTTTAAATCCTTTGTGCAAATGCATATGCAACAATCACAAGCTGGGCATGCGCCTCCAGCGCAACATATTTTCGATTTTTTTGCATTGTATTTTCTCATATCACATCAGATATGGGGCTTTTTATATATATTTTATTCGGAAAACGATACTATTTTAAAACCTTGTTTTGCC
>CAZLGX010000008.1:0-13920 GCA_964559395.1 uncultured Methanosarcinales archaeon | reverse complement strand
ACTACATACCAGATATGTTAAAAATATATCCTTGTATGGTAATGGAAGGCACAAAACTTCATGATGACTGGAAAGCTGGCAAGTTCAAACCATTGACTACAAAGGAAGCTGCAGAGATAATTGCGGAAGCAAAGAAATATGTTCCAAAATTCTTGAGGATCATGCGTGTGCAACGCGACATACCCACTTATGTTACATCATCTGGAGTAGATAGAACTAACTTAAGGCAGTATGTAGAAAAGATTTGTAAAGAAAATGGGATTAAATGCAAATGTATAAGATGCAGAGAAGCAGGGCTTAATCAAATTAAAAAGAAAAATATTAAAATTGAGAATACAGAAATAACAGTCACTGAATATAATGCTTCTCACGGAAAAGAATTTTTCATAGCAGCAGAAGATATTGAAAACGACATATTATTTGGCTATTGCAGGCTAAGATTTCCGTCTCAATTTTTAAAGCCAGAAATAACTAAAGATTCCGCTTTGATAAGAGAGTTGCACGTGTATTCACTAGCTGTTCAGATAGGTAAAAAGTCTGATGATAGCTTTCAACACAGAGGAATAGGTAAAACATTAATGGCAAAGGCAGAGGAAATAGCGCAGCAGCATAATAAAGATAAAGTAGTTGTAATTGCCGGAATCGGAGCCAAGCAGTACTTTATGCGGCTTGGTTATAATTATGATGGTCCTTATATGTCTAAAATTTTGCAAAACTAGATTTTCTAAAAAAATGAAAACAAAACAATTTCCTAATGCTCAAGATATAGAGTTCAAGCCCAAATTCGTAGAAAGGTATTCAAAATTGACAAACTGGGAAGAATTCAAAACATGCTCCTTGTCATTTCTCAACCGCTCAATAAGAGTTAATACTCTAAAAATCTCTATAAAAGAATTGAAAGAAAGGATTGAGAAAAACTGGAATTTAAAGCAAATCCCATGGTGCAAGGAAGGATTCTGGATAGAACATGCAAAAAAGGAAAGAAGAGACATTGGAAATTTAATTGAGCATTCTTTAGGCTATTTCTATACCCAGGAGGCAGCATCGATGATTCCGCCGGTTGTTTTGGAGCCAAAGCCGCATGAAGTTATACTAGACATGGCAGCCTCTCCAGGCTCAAAAACAACGCAGATAGCGCAATATATGCAAAATACCGGTATTTTGACAGCAAATGACTACACAATTGAAAGAATGAAGCCTTTATCCATAAACCTGCAAAGATGCGGTGTTTCAAATGTGATAATAACGTTAATGGAAGGGCAATGGTTTAAGAAGTCTGGAATCGAGTTTGATAAAATTCTAGTAGATGCGCCTTGTTCTGGAACAGGAACTATAAGAAAAAGTTTGAAAACAATCTATATATGGAATCCGGATATGGTAAGAAGATTGTCAATAACCCAAAAGCAATTGATTGAAACAGGATTTAATTTATTGAAAGAGAATGGAATTTTAGTTTATTCAACATGCTCGCTTGAACCAGAAGAAAACGAGGAAGTTGTTGATTTCTTATTGAATAAACATCAAAATGCGAAATTGGAAGACATTAAACTGAACGTGAAAAAATCACACCCAGTGATGGAGTTTGAAGATAAAAAATATTCTGATGAGGTTAAAAAATGCTTAAGAATCTGGCCGCAGGATAATGATACAGAAGGATTTTTTGTTGCGAAGATAAATAAATCAAAAGATTAAGATTTAAGTCATTTAGAATAACAGCGCAGACCCCTGCTTGTTCTTCGTCTTATTACACTTCTGTTTCCAAACGATCTTGGTTGGGTGGCATCAATAGCAATTCTTGCAGGAGTTTCTGAGATTCCATAAGGGAAATATTTTTTCATCATGTTATTATGCGATTTAGAGTCGCTATGATCTTCGTGATATTTTACTGTGTGGTCTCTTAACAACCTAAACCATATCGTATCCTTAACCATTGCGTCTGTAGAATAACGAAATACCGCTTCAGCCAACTCGTCAAGAGATGCTTCAACAGGCACTCCAGCGTCAAGCATACAAACTCCAATTCCTTCTGCCTCAAGAAGCGATTCTGCTCTATCTATCAATGGTTTAGCGTCACGATGGCCTTTTGACCTGCAATAGTCAGCAAAACCCCCTAGAAAACTTTCAATCGATTCTGTATCGTTATCCATCTTATTGCGAGTTAATAAATGCAATCTATTCAAGCCCTTCCCTTCACAGCCTTGCCATTGCCATTCATCTGCAGTTCCTTTATCTTGCTTCTCAAGAAATCAATAGTCTTTGTATTATCCTGATGGTTTAATATAGAACCGCACTCTGGGCACCTATACTCTAAATCAACGGCTTTCTCAAATCCAACCCTGACGCAGGCATTAGGGCAAAGATAGAAATTGCCTAAATTGGCTTCCTCTTCCTTTAATCTAACGCTGTATTTAGCTAGTTTTTCCTTATTGGTTTTATCAAGCAGCTCTTTGACTTTCTTCTTGTTGAAAGTCCAGTAGCTGATATACCAGCCCTTCTGCCTGTCTTTTTTTCTGTAATAGCTTACTAAGTTATAGTTATAAAGCCTGTAAAGAACGTTCCTTACATCATGAATGTCCCTGTCGACTTTTTCGGCTATCTTGAAATCAGAAATATTTTTTTTGTCTTTAAGATACTCAATTATCTCTATTGAGTCTTCCCCGACCACTTCTTTTACAGTGTCATATATTTTTGTGTTTGTAATCTTCATTTTAGCTTTTTTGGGATCCCACTCCTTTTAAGGCCGGTATAGAAGAAAAGAGGTGTTGAAAAACTTCCACATCCAACCTTAAAAGGCGGGATAATACTAATATGAGTAACCTCTTAACTTGCTCTGCATTTCCACCCCTCTTAATCTATAAATATGGTAAATATAAGCTATATGAGCTTTAATGAAGCAATAGATAAAGAACACTATTGCAATGCTTAAGAGATAGTGTTATATATAAAGTTTATTATTTTATAAAATATATATCTAAAAATATATATTAAATAACATAATTGGTAAATAGGCCTAAATGCAAACTAAAAAGTTTTTATACTAAACTATAAACCCATTATAGATGCCCCAAGAAAAAAGCTGTGGCGCTATTGTAATTAAAAAGCAAAAAGACGGAATAAAATACCTCCTTCTTCATTACAGCGCGGGCCATTGGGATTTTCCAAAAGGTAATCAAGAGAAAAACGAAACAGAAGAGCAGACTGTTGCAAGAGAAATAAAAGAAGAAACTGGAATTGAAAATGTCGATTTAGTGGAAAATTTTAAGGAGACAATAAAATATTTTTACAAAAGAGGGCAAGAAACTATATACAAGGAAGTCGCATTTATTATTGCAGAAACGCATCAGGAAGAAGTTACCTTATCATTTGAGCATATTGGATATGCTTGGCTAAGCTACGAAAATGCATATAAAAAACTCACTTTCAATAATGCAAAGGAATTATTGAGAAAAGCTAATCAGTTTTTGTATAAAGCAGCTTGATTTTTAAAATACTTTCTTAAATAAAACTCGGGCCATCTTCCTGTAAAAATTTTTCTAACTACTGCCCATGCCCCAACCAAAGCAGCATTGCTTCCAAGAACGCTCGACTCTATACATGGCATCTGTCTACCATTTAGTTGATAATAATTTTGTGCATATTTTTTGACTATTTCGACAAATCCTTCCCAGTGATTTGGAATTCCGCCTAGTAATAGAACTGTTCGCGGCTCATAAGGCCATTTTGTTTTTGCCACAAATCTCGCAAGATTGTCAGCAACATTCTCTTTCATTTCGGGCGTAGCATATCTTGATTCAGCGCCATATCTCTCTTTCATATGTTTTCCACTCAACCATGTCTCGGCACAATTTGGCCTTGGGCAATGTCCGCAAGCAATATTAACTATGTTTGGAGCATTTCCTGAAAATTGATTGTGCCCTGCTTCAAGATTTTTTCCATTAGGACTAATGTAAATCTCAAATCCATTATCTGTCTGTTGAGATTCCTCCGCCGCAGTTCCTGTGCCTTGAATTATGCTCAGTAAGGGAAAAACAGAGCTTGAGTCTTGAGTTTGTGCAAGTTTTGCCATTGTAGCCCCCGCTGCTACCATGTGGCTATCGCTTTTAATAATCATTTTAGGGTATCTTCCATGCGTTTTTTTTAAAATATCTCCAACTATTAGTTCCAAACTGCCTTTCAGACTATGTCCTCCCCACAAAGGGAGATTTGAAGGATTCCGAATAAATTGGCCCGAATTGCCGTGCAGCGCGGGAGCCCCCCCGGCAATAAAATCAATTTTATAACGGCTGTATAAATCATGTAATGTAGCACGAAAATGGACCATAGCTTCTTGATAATCTTGTGGAGTTGGCTCCAAAATAGTTGGATGCTCAAGAAACCTTCCTTCTAAATCTATCACTGTAGTTGCTATCTTGGTAGCGCCAATGTCAAAAGAAATGATATGCATAAATAAATAAAATCCGATTTATTTTTAAATTTAATTGAAAATATTTAAATACGAATAAAATAAAAACCATTTCTATGAAAAACCTCGAAGTTGCAGAGCTTCTTAATGAAATAGCTGACTATTTGGAATTCCAGAATGAGCCATTCAAGATTAGGGCTTATAGAAAGGCAGCTTTGGTCATTGAAGGTCTGTCTGATGATATTATGCAGATTTGGAAAGATAACAAATTAGAAGAACTGCCAGGTGTAGGAGAAGGCATAGCAAAAAAGATTGAAGAGTATTTAAAGACAGGCAAGCTAAGATATCTTGATGAGCTAAAAAAATCAACCCCTGTGAATGTCGAAGAGCTTGGCACTATTGCTGGCGTCGGTCCAAAAACAATAATGAAACTTTACAAGCATCTGAAAGTAAAAAATATGGATGATTTGGAGAGGGTAGCAAAACAAGGCAAGATACAAAAAATAGAAGGCTTAGGCCCAACAGTTGAGCAGAACATCTTGAAAAGCATAGAATTTGCCAAAAAATCAAAACAGAGAGTTCCACTGGGGTTCGCATTGAGCAGTGCAGAAGAAATTGCGGAAAACCTCAAGTCATGCAAGGATGTTATAAGGGTGAGCATCGCAGGCTCAACAAGAAGAATGAAGGAAACAATTGGAGATGTGGATATACTTGCAACATCAAAGAATCCTGCAAAGGTTACTGAATTTTTTACAAAAATGCCAAATGTTGCGCAAGTGATTGCAAAAGGCGAAACTAAATCTTCTATAAGGCTAAAGGAAGGAATTCAAGTTGATTTGAGAGTAATGAATAATGAGATTTTTGGGGCTGCTTTGCTTTATTTTACAGGCAATAAAGAGCATAACATAATCTTGAGGAGAATTGCGATTGAAAAAAATATGAAATTAAGCGAGTATGGCTTGTTTGACAAAAAAACAAACAAGTTAGTTGCAGGCAAAACAGAAGAAGATATTTACAAAAAATTAGGCATGGATTATATTGAGCCTGAAATGCGCGAAGATGAAGGCGAGATAGAAATGTCACAGCATCACATGCTACCAAAAATTATTGGCTACAATGACTTGAAAGGCGACTTGCAGATGCACACAAAATGGAGTGATGGCAGCAATACAATAGAAGAAATGGCACTTGCTGCAAAAAAAATCGGACATGAATACATTTGTATAACAGACCATACCGGCAAACTTGCAATTGCGCATGCTTTAGATAAAAAAAGGGTTATTGAGCAGAAAAAGGAAATTGAAAAAATCAATAAGAAATTAAATGGCATAACTATTTTGCAAGGCACAGAAGTCAATATAAAGGACGATGGCACTTTGGATATGGACAATAAAATTCTGAAGCAATTGGACATTGTTATCGGAGCAGTTCATTCTGGATTCAAGAACCCTAAGGAAAAAATGACAAATAGAATTATCAAAGCAATGGAAAATGAGAACATTGACATTATTGCGCATCCTACAGGTAGGTTGATAACAAAACGGGAATCATACGAAATTGATTTAGATGCTGTTTTAGATTCTGCAAAGAAAACAAGCACTGTTTTGGAAATAAACTCTTACCCTGAAAGGATGGACTTAAGGGACATTCATGTAAGAGCTGCAGTGAAAGCAGGGGTGAAGCTAGTAATAAGCACAGATGCTCACAATACTGATCAATTACATTTTATAAAATTAGGAATTGGAACTGCGAGAAGAGGATGGGCTAAAAAGGAAGATGTGATAAATACAAGAAGAATAAAAGATTTGATGAGCATGTTGAAAGGATGATTATGGACTTGCGGGCAGTATAAACAAAATGCTTATCAGAGGTTTCCCAAAATCTATCAAAATATTTTTATAGGGAAGATTATTCCAAAATGCAGGTAACATATGGAAGATTTTATATCATATCCTACAGTGGATCATTTTCTGACTGGGAATAAAATGCCAGGAACATCAGTTGAGGTAGTTGGACTGGTAAGAACCAGTGTAAGGGGCGATACTCAAAATAATGGATTATTCTATCTTGTTGGACCTGGAAATTATGTTAGATTATATCCTGATGATGCCAAATTGCACTCAGAATTTAGAGATGTTGCTGAAAGCGGAATGCCTGTAAGTGTTCGTGGCATATCAACTAGTTCGGGCGAGTACTATGATATAATAGTTAGTGGAGTGACTGAATTGCCAGTTCCATACAATGAATCTTTTCTATATGATGTAATTCTCGCGATATTGCGGCAGAGAGAAAGAGAGCGGGGGCCGCATCCGAACTTTTCACAGCAATTGGAAAGAATAGCAGCAACGGCGGCATTGAATGTCACCAGGAGAAGGCAAAATAAAGCTGCAGAACTCTTAGGAGTTAGTCCTCGAGTGATAAGTTATATGGTGAAACATAAAATGCCCGACATCGGAGCCAAACTAAAGCAAAGATCATAAAATACAGAAAAACTTTAAGTAATTTATTTTGCCCACAATCTTTTTATATAAGTATCCGAATTTCTTGTTAAGAATTTTAAAAGGTGATACTAATGATCAACGTCGCAATCAATGGTTTCGGCAGAATCGGAAGATTGGTTCTAAGGGCTGGAATGAAAGACAAAAACATTAACTGGGTTGCTGTCAATGATATAACCGATGCTAAAACTTTAGCTCATCTTTTTAAGTATGATTCTGTCCATGGAAGATATGGAGGAAGTGTCGAGCATACTGATGATTCTTTGATTATTGATGGGAAAAAGATAAAAGTTCTATCAGTTCTTGACCAGACAAAATACCCTTGGAAAGAGCTTGGAATTGATGTTGTTGTTGAAAGCACTGGTAAATTCACAGACCGAGCAGGATGCGAGGCTCATCTAAAAGCCGGTGCGAAAAAGGTATTGTTAAGCGCTCCAGGAAAAGGAATGGATATGACAATTGTAATGGGAGTGAATGAAAAGACATATGATAAAAACAAGCACCACATTATCTCAAATGCTTCATGCACTACGAACTGCTTGGCTCCAGTTGTAAAAGTCCTTCATGACAATTTTGGAGTCAAAAGAGGGTTTATGACAACTATTCATGCCTATACTGCAGACCAAAAATTGGTTGATGCGCCTCATAAAGATTTGAGAAGGGCAAGAAGCGCTGCTGTTTCAATAATACCAACAACAACAGGCGCTGCAAAAACAGTCGGTGAGGTAATTCCTGAACTAAAGGGAAAATTGGACGGATTGGCTTTCAGAGTTCCTGTTGCAACTGGCTCTGTTACTGACTTTGTATGCGAGTTGGAAAAACCAGCAACAAAGGAAGAAATAAACAAAGCATTTGAAAATGCTTCCCAAAATCTAAAACATATCTTAGAATATTCTGTTGAGCCGCTTGTTTCTGCCGACATAGTTCATGACCCCAATTCCTCAATTTTTGACTCTGATTTGACAAATGTTATCGGCGGCAATTTTGTGAAAGTTGTTGCATGGTATGATAATGAATGGGGCTTCAGCGAAAGAATGATTGATGTGATTAAGTTGATTGCAAAGTAAGTTTTATCTTTTCATCTTTTCAAACAATTCCCAGAATTTTATTAGAGTGGCAGCACTTATTCTAAATTTCATTTTAATCATTTTATTAATCGATTCTTCAATCTCTTTCTCATTTAGCAGGTTTTCTTTGTGAGCCAGAAGGAGAACTTTCAATGAACCTATCGGACTTAAATCAAATGATTTTGCTGTTTCCCTTGCAAGAGCTTCATCAATTACTATTTCTCTTCTGTTAAGTTGTTTTGCTAATGCAATTGCTTGCGATTCTCCTATGCCTATGTTATTAAGATTTTGAATTTTATTGGATAATTCCAAATATTTGTTTTCCAGCTTGATAATTTTTATTTTGCCCTTATCCAGATAATTTCTTAATGTCAAAGAATCTTCAAATTTGCTCTCCAAGCCATCTAGGATTGCTTCTTGATAAACAGCTTGAGGTATTTCTATTTCTTTGAATAATTTTAGCAAAATGTCTATTTTATTCAATTTTCCAAATATAATAAGTGGAGAAGAATCGATAATCAAATCAATCCCTCAAAATCTTCTTCAAGTTCCTTAATTCCGTAATGAAAATCTATTTTCTTTTCAACCAAGATGTCCATAAATAGCGATAATGGCATGTCCGCCATTCTTGCAGCCTTTCCTACGCTTGCTTCGTTTTTCCGGAATTTTTCCAATGCAATCTCCAGCTTTTTCTCTTTTATGCCTTTCTCCAAAACTTCCCTTAAGACAGATGATTTTGTTTTTTTCTCTAACTTAGATATCGCGTTAATTTCCTTCAAATCTGTTTCATCAATCCTTACCGATACTGTTTCTGCCATATGTATACAATTGTGGTAACTTGTATATAAATCTTTTGTTTTTTTTAGTTAAAATAATAAATTATGGCATAATACCTAAAAGTCATGCATCAAATTAAGCAGCTACCTGAAGATTTTATAGTTAAAGAAATCAGCAATATAAATATTAAAAATAATGGAAAATACGCTTATTTTCTTCTCAAAAAGACTAATTATTCGACTCTGAATGCTCTTGAATCATTATCAAAAAAAATCAAAATTCCCTTAAAAAATGTGGGTTTTGCTGGCAATAAAGATAAGAATGCGGTAACTGAGCAAACAATCTCTATATTTAGAGGAAGCAAGAATTTTGAAAATATAAAATTAAATGGTATTGAATTAAAATATTTGGGAAATGGAAAAGAGCCTATATCTTTGGGCGATTTGGAAGGCAATGAATTTACAATAACTATAAGGAATTTAGACAATAGTGAAATCAAAAAAATCCTAAAATTTGAAAATAAAAAAGTCA
Organism: uncultured Methanosarcinales archaeon; assembly: GCA_964559395.1. GTDB lineage: Archaea > Nanobdellota > Nanobdellia > Woesearchaeales > GW2011-AR4. Next base: position 4,645 of record CAZLGX010000008.1, on the reverse strand, counting down.
AGATTCCAAACAAGTTTGGTCCTCAGAGATTCAGCAAAAACAATAATTTTGTCGGAAAGGCGATAATAAAAAAGGATTTCAAAAAAGCAATTGAATTATTATTGGAAAATAATGGAAACATTGAAAATGAAATAACAAAATATTTAGTGGAAAATAAAAATGATTATGCTGGAGCGTTGAGATTGATTTCATTAAAGACGAGAAAATTATTTGTTCATTCCTATCAATCATTTTTATTCAATAATATTGTCAGTGAATATTTAAAAAACAATGAAAAAGATAACAATGAAAATATGCAAATCCCTATAATCGGATTCAACTTTGAATTTGATTCAATAAGAAATTCAACATTAAAAAATATAATTAAGAAAATCTTGATTAATGAAAAAATAAATCAAAGGGATTTTATAATTAATCAAATGCCAGAGCTTACCTCAGAAGGCAGCTTTAGAGATTTGTTTTTCGAATTAAAAGAATTGAAAATTCCGGAAATAAGTGAAGACGAATTGAATCAAAATAAGAAGAAAGTCAAAATAAATTTTTCCTTGCCGAAAAGCTGCTATGCTACAACTGCGATAGAATTCATTTTCCATTAGATTTCTAGGGTTTTTCCTGATTCTCGGGCTTTCCGATTATTTTAATAGCATTGTTAAAAATTTCCTTCGGCTTTTTGGAAGCATCAACGTCTGTAAGCATCTTCCTTTTCCTGTAGTAATCAACAATAGGTGATGTCTCTTCCTTATAAACCTGTATCCTGTTTCTTACTGTCTCTTCCGCATCGTCTTTCCTTTGAACCAAGGCGCCACCACACTTATCGCAAGCATCTTTCTTCTTCGGCTTCATTGTAACTAAGTTGTAAACAGCGCCGCATTTGCTGCACTGCCTTCTTTGAGTTAATCTTTCAACTATTATATCCTCAGAAGCAATCAGATTAAACACAAAATCTATCTTTTTATTTAATTTCCATAAAACATTGTCAAGAAATTGCGCCTGGTCGATTGTTCTTGGATAGCCATCGAGAATAAAGCCGTTTTTGTATTGCTCCTGCTTTAAGCCTTTCTCAATTACTTTGTTTACAACGCTATCAGGAACGAGCAATCCTTTTTCCACATACTCTATAAGTTCGCTGTTGCCGTCCTTTATCTCTGCCCTGAAAATGTCCCCTGTGGATAAGTGAGGTATCTTGTATTTCTCTGCCAATAAATCTGATAATGTTCCCTTTCCAACTCCAGGCGATCCAAAAACTACAATCTGCATTTTAACCCAAGTAGCCCAAATCCTCTTTTATATCTGTATCTGCCTTCCATGAATCTTTCATTCTTGTTATGTAAGACAACAATTCTGCTTTAATTTTTCCCCACCCATTTAAGAAGTCGTTTATAAAGTTTGCTTCTTCTTTATCATTACCCATTAAAGATATTTCCACGGAATGCCTGTTCAAAATCATCAATTTTTTATAAAACTCAAACATTTTCTTCTTTTCCTCTTCTTCAAAAATCCTGCTTTCATGCATAGCATAAAGTTTTGCAGCATCTGGCTGAAGCTCTTCCTCAATCATGGCAGTATAAAAATCGAGCTTTTCAGCTATTTTCCTGATTATAGCCCTGAGCAGGAAGTTTGTATCGTCTAAATCGCTAATTTCGAGCTCAGTGTCTATTACTTTGAATTCAGGCAGCTTGTATTTCTTTCTTAGTTCATTATACTGCTTTTCGATTTCTTTGTTTGGCATTTTATTGTTAAAAGCCCCCGGCCGGATGTGCGCCGGCGACCTTCGCTTGACTTTAAATAAACAGCATACAAGAGCGACGCAATAGCTACTATGCTACGGAGGCGTAGCTTTCAGAATTAAAACTTTATTTAAATAACTTATTATTCCTCGTACCCGAACTGCCTTGCGAAGAACGGCTCCGGGGTTGTCATCCAGGTCCTTAATCCTAAGTACTGCTTTACTTTTGATTGTATCCTGTAAACATCTCTCCAAAGCTCTTTTTCCCTTCTCTCTATTTCATGATGCATAATCCTTTTTTCGTAAATTGGCTTTACGTATTTCAAAAGCCAGTGCTTTTCCCACATATGGTTATAATCCAGAACTATCTTAGCCCTGAAAAACATCTCAATTTCGCAGTTCTGCGCTGTCATTTTCTTGCCCTGATGCACCACCTCGACATTTTGCAGATAAACAACGTGCGCGTCTATATCCAGCTTATTCTTAAAATAGCCGCTGTATTTGCCCTCCCAGAATTTTTCTGCCCGCCACCAGAACCATACTTCTTTGCCGCCTCTATGAATACCCTTTTGATAGACATTCTCTGAATAAAGAATTTCTATATCCTCGTGATCTTTCTCGCCATCCATACCTTGCCAACCCTCTTCAAGAAGCATTTCATGGAGCATTAGGTATAGGTTTCTCAAAGAAAAAACATCCCTGTATTTAACCTTAAATTCTGGTAAAGCCACTTCACCTCCTTCTGCCATAAGACTATCTTTTATAAAATATATTTATAAAGCTTTGCATTTTTCTTGTTTTATGAAAATCGGCTTAGTAGGGAAGCCAAATTGTGGGAAGAGTACGTTTTTTAAAGCAAGCACGCTTGCCGATGTAGCTATCGCCCCGTACCCGTTTACTACAATTGCCAAAAATGAGGGTGTAGGATTCGTAAGGGTAGATTGTGTTGACAAGGACTTCAATGTAAAATGCAATCCCAAATTTGGATATTGCGTTGAAAGCAAAAGATTTGTGCCAGTTGAATTGCTTGACGTAGCTGGACTAGTGCCAGGAGCCCATGAAGGAAAAGGCATGGGCAACCAGTTCCTTGATGACTTAAACCAAGCTGACGTTTTGATTCATATTATTGATGTATCAGGCTCGACTAATGAAAAAGGCGAACCAGTATCTGCATTAAGCTATGATCCAGCTAATGACGTAAGATTTCTTGAGCATGAGCTTGATATGTGGTATTTAAGGTTAATAGAAAAAGGCTGGGACAGATTTGCAAGATCTGTCAACCAGGAAAAGCCGGAACTCAATAAAGCTGTTGCAAGCCAGCTAAGCGCTTTAAGAGTAACAGAAAAATTGATGGAAACGGTAATACAAAAATTAAATCTTGATTTAGATATAATAAAATGGGACAGAAATGTACTGTTGAAGTTTGCAAAAGAATTAAGAAAGCTGACAAAGCCAATGATTATTGCGTGCAACAAGATTGATGTTCCAGGCGCTTATCAGAATTTTGAAAGATTAAAAGAAGAATTTCCAGATAATTTGCTTGTGCCATGCTCAGCAGAAGCAGAGCTTGCATTAAGGGAAGCAGCAAAGCATGGCTTGATTAAATATGTGCCTGGCTCTGATAATTTCGAAATTATTGATGCATTAAAATTAAATGAAAAACAGAAGAATGCATTGGAATTCGTGAAAACAGAAATACTTAGCAAATACTACTCAACTGGTGTGCAAAATGTTCTGGACATTGCTGTTTTTGAATTATTAAATTGTATTGCAGCTTATCCAGTAGCTACAAATAAGCTGACAGATAAGGATGGAAGAATTTTGCCAGATTGCTTTTTAGTTCCTAAGGAAATAACAGCATTGGAATTTGCATTCAAAGTCCACACAGATCTTGGTAATCATTTTATAAAGGCAATCGACCAGAAAACAAAGCTTATTGTTGGCAAAGAGCACAAATTAAAGCATAGGGATGTTATTGAGATTGTGACGAGCAAGTAAGAAGATTTAAATATAGTTATTAATTTTGAATTGAAAGAAATGAATAGAAGACAATTCTTAAAAATATTAGGTGTGGTAGGAATTGAGGCATTAGTTGCTGGTAATTCTTTCGCTCAAGTTTCAAAACAGTCTTATGAAAGCCAACTAGCAAAAAGAGTAGCTAAGTATCTTTGTGAAGAAAAAAAAGTAAAATACCCGAATCCAGAAGACATATTTCACAAACTTTATAGTGATAGTGCGGAATTTGTTGATAAAACAACTGGAGAAAATATCACTCAAAAATTGATAAAGTGGCAATATCTAGAGGGTGTCCCATTTAAAGTTGGAATGCCAATAAAGCCTGAGGATATTCCACCTAATGCTGTGCTATATAACTTTACCAGAGTTAGTATAGACTTAATAAGCGATAATCTTATATTATTCGCAGAAGCAAAAGTATATTGGGATAATAACAACAACAGAAACTACAATGACTCAAGAAATTCTTTAGAAGTTTCGTGCTTTGAACCTGGCAGAACATTGGAGGAGATGAAAGAATTAGCTCCAGATGTTGCATTTGGTTTAAGAAAAACTTTCGGAGTTATATTTACTGACAAAGGTATTGATGGTGTAGTAGATTCCATTAAAGGTAGTGGAAATCAAGAAATGTATATAAAATGCTTACAGCAAATTGAAAGACTCTATCCAAGTGCATGAATTAAGTAAGCCGTTTTTTAACCATTACTTTTATAAATCATTATCTTCATCTTTGTATTTGTGCGCTGGTGGTCTAGTGGTATGACTGCGGCCTTCCATTTTCAAGAAGATGAAAGCCGCGTGCCTGGGAAATTGTGAGCATTGCTCATGGTTCAGGAATTCGAATCCCAGCCAGCGCATTGTTATCAAAAAACCAGAATAAGTGAATCAAATCAGCGGCTTCTT